>JBEBGP010000351.1:0-5135 GCA_040081045.1 Candidatus Nitrotoga sp. | reverse complement strand
ATATATATCGGTTTCTTCGAAAGGTTGTAGCCGACCCGAAGTTTGAGCATCTCTGCCCGGAGCTGGATAAATTAAATGCAAAGTGGTTCCACCATTACGGTAAGGGTCGTGAGGCATTCGAACATATCGATCAACGGCTTCCAGGCGAAAGGCACGAATCAAACATCGTCGAAATAGAAGAGGGCGGCGCAAAAAGAAAGATTAACTACGGCTTGCGTCTTCGCGAAGGACTATTCTTGCACTCAGATTTAAGATGGGATATTACTAAAGCGACCTTTGCGCAGATCAGTGGCGACGTACAAGCGTTCCTTCAGCAGATTGTCGACAGTTGTGAGCCCTCTAACTTTAATTCGAGTGAACGTGTATAAAGCCGTGCGCCGCGCAAGATGATCGGCTAGGTGATTTTTCAGTAACAGCCATCACTTTTGGGGCTGCGTTAATTCCAGCACGCCTTTTGTTAAGGCCCCCGCATCCTTCCTGGACGCTGTTCACATTTGCTGTATCGACCCTATGGACCAATATCACGTGATGTTATTATCTGGCTCTACCGGCAAGCGGCGCAGGGGATTTAACCTTGTTCGACGTTGTTTTGTTTGCTTGGGCGGGGTTTACATTGGCGGGAGCAATGCTTGCGGGGGGTTGATTCATGCGCGCCTTATTTTTCTGAATCAACTTCGCGCTGTTGCCACCCGTAGCCGCGCCGAAATCAAATTCGATAGCGGGCTGGGTATACGGCCCGGTTATTTGCATCGGGATCAGGATACCGGCTAACTCTGCAAATTCGCCACTCTTGCTGCGTCGCAGATTCGGTGCAACGGTAGTGTTAAGCTTAAAATTGATCTGACCAAAACCGGGTTGAGCTGTGTTGGGTGTGCTGGAATCAAGCACAATTTCACTCTCCCCGTTGCTGGTAAACAGGGGAGATTTCAGCAAAAAATCGCTGCCACGCGCTGTGCTGTGTAGCACGGCAAAAGTGGCCTTTAAATCAGTAAACGCGGTGGCCTCAGTAAATTTTGCCTCAACAGTGTGCTTTCCTTTAGTCTCATTATCCGTTATGCCAAGCTGGTTTTTCCCGCCTATCAGCGCCTCGCTGAGATTGATGCCCGCTATTGATCCCCGATTAATTGCGAGGCTGATGTCGCCATTTATATCTTTACGCCAGTCACCCAAACGATTTCCCGCTGCACTTAAATCCAGTATGAGATTCCCCCGCCCCGTCAGCTTCGCGCTGCCGGCAGTCAGGTCATTCAGCAGCGCATCAAATTGTATGCCACTGAGTTTTTGTTGCAGCGAAATTTTGGGTACACCTTCTGCGGCGAGGTTAATGCTGCCGAGTGCAGTGCCGCCGTACAGGCGCGCACTCAGCGGGGCAATCACCAGATTCGATTGATCGACCCGAATTTCTGCCAGCAGCTTGCTGACCTTGATTTTGGCCAACTTTAACTCGTCACTTTGTATTTTGCCGCGCAAATTGAGTGTCTTCAGGCTGTCAAAACTCAAAGCCAGACTGTCATCCTGCAAATGCTTGCCCCAATCTGCCACCAGATATTTATCCAGATTCAACGGGCTCGTAGTCAGCTCAAACGAGTACGCAGACTGGGCAATATCCTGCAGTTCGATGTTGCCGGCAAAATTGCTGTCTTCTATTTTGGAATTAAAGGTGAGTTTGGCCAATGGCTCGGCGGGTTGGCTAGCCAGGTTAAGCAGAAAATTTCCTGTGGCAACACCAGTCAGCTTGCTGGTTAGCAGTGCATGACTGATATTGAAATTGCTGACCAGGGCGGGCAATTGCAATTGCTTTTTTTCCATATTAACACTCAGCGGACTACTGAATTTTCCCTGCACCCCGCGCCCTTGCTTGAGTAAGTCGAAGGTGGCGGCAAGCGTATCGGCTTGAATATTTTTATTCTGCATTTCAAATGCGGGCAGCTCCAGCATTGTCACCAAGGCTTCATCTCCCTTTATCAACTTGGAATTCATCACCAGTGCCGTGCCGGTGGAGATGTTTTTTTCAATGAGAATATTTTTTTCTATTGAGAAATATTTTTCAGATTGAAATTTTGCAATATCCAGTTTTGCCTCCAGATTGCGGTTCTCCCACTCTCCTTTGACTGTCATGATAAATTTATCCAGCAGCCATTTTTCTGTGGCCGATTTTTCCGCCGCGGCAAAATAATTCAGGCTACCCTGAAAATTTAATAGCAGTTTGTTAATCCCCACCGCTTCGCCTTCCATCACCCCCTCAAAATTGGCAAGCTCAAAATGCCGGGCTTTGAGATTGAACACCAGATGGGTGCCGAGCTTGATGCGCGTTTTAATACGCGGCTTATTTGAGTCCATGCGAAAATTGGCGGACACCTTGCTGGGAATCAAGTCCGCTATGCGGCCCGTCTCAATGTTCATATCGTGCATGGTCAAAAATATATCCGCCGCTTCGTCCTGAAAATTGACTGAGGAATTTTGCAAGTGAATGTTGTCAATTTCAAATTGAATGCTACTCAGACTGCCGTCCGCCACCAGCAGATCATCAAAATTGGTGTTGCCATTTTTATCGCGAACAATATTGGCGTGCAGATGATCCAGCGTGACACTTTCAATTCGCAATTGCTTGAACAGCAGCGGCCACCAGGCAATATTGAAGCGCGCGTTATCAATTGACGCAAAGACCTTGCTGCTGTTGCGCTGGCTCAGCGTTATTTTGTTGGAATCCAGTCCCAACTTGGGGAAGAAAGTGACTTTCAAGTCGCCTTCTAAAATTAAGTCGCGCTGCATATTGGTTTTTACATAATCGACAATTTGCGATTTGAAATTATTGGCATCGAACGTATAAACGGCCAGGCTGATAATTCCGGCAATCAACATCAGCAACAAAACAAAACCAGCCAGCGCCTGCCGCCAATATTCCTTGGCATAGCCTTCCGCAAACGGTACCTTGAATACGCCTATGGTCGCAATTGTCACGCCAATTACCCCATACAGCCCGAGCAGCGCTTGCTTGATGTAGCTGCCAGTGCGCGGAGGCGGTGTGGCGGGAATATTTTTATTTGCTTTCATGGTTTTTAGCGGAGGCTGCACATAACTTATTTATCCAACACCTGCACCTTGTTGACAAAATATGAGGTGTCGCCAAAACAGGTAGTGGGAATGCCGCGATGCTCATCATAAGTCAGCGAAACGCGCTGCCCCATCATCGCGCTCAAGCGCGCTGCCAATGCCTCGTCGCGCACAGTAAAAGCCCATAGCACGGGTGCTACGCCAGGGACAGTAGTCATTGCCATTTCGCCCTCGTAAGTTTTGCACAGCCAGCCCTTGCGCGAAAATTTCTGCAAATAGCCTGCGCGCTCACCGTCAGAATAAGACCAGTGCAGCACGAAACCAAGGTAGGCTGCAAGCAGCAGGCCGGGGATGAGCAGAAAAACCAGCAGCCATTTTATGGCGGAGAATCTTGACTTGCTGGCAGGGGGGGTATTGGCTGGTGTCATCGGCGTGATATCAGTAAATTGTGTATTGAAAATGTTTGGGGGGAGCAGATTATAACTAAATTTATTCTCGGCCAATTTTCGTTCAACCGATCGTTATGGTCATAAATGCTGCTGCTAATATGCGCCAAGTGCTTCGCCTGTTCTAGTTGTGGCGCCGGTCAATAAAAAACTGTATCAAGCGCGCCAGCACAAACCAAGCCACCATGAATGTTAGCCAGGCCGATATTCCCGCGCCTGCGCTGAGTAAAATACTTTCAGCGGACAAACCAAACGAGGGCGTATACATCTCCCACGTTGCACGAGCGATAGCCGCATCCATGTAGGTAAAAAGATACCTTGCCTGACTGAATAAATCGGTGTTGAGCGCCTCGGACATGCGCCCCAACCGTTCCGCGGCATCCACCATTGCCTGTATCGCCACGCCCTCGCTGTGAAAGGTTCGGTCGCTGCTATCCAGATGATGCCGGATTAATCTTTGCAAACTGCCTTCATGAAACTGATTGGCTATCGCTTGAAACGGTGCGATGTCCTGCAAAACCTGCGTCAGCATTCCGCCCACGCGCTGCTGATATTGCGTGATGAAACCGGGTATGCAGCCTGCCGCAACGACTGCCACTACCAGCACTATTCGATCAAAAATGCCGCGTAAAATATTCATTAAAAATTACCGATACTTTAGAGTCTGTTGACTATATATCCGGCGAGATGAGTTGCTTGCTCCTTGTTTGGAATAACCAAACCACGCCTTTCTCGTCTTGCACTGTATCCCGATTCCCCCTGTTCGCACCCGTCGTATGATTGTCAACAGACTCTAAGTGTATGCGAACAAAATAAATTGCATTATCCACCCAACCTGCATCATGTTAGCAGATAAGCCTATACAGCTTCCACCAAGGTAACAGCCACAATCTGAAGAATAGCTGATAGCATGAACGCCAGTTTTTTGCCCGACTACCGTGAATGAATTTACCTCGACCAGGCACCACACCATGAAGCTTATTTTGGGCATCGAAAGTTCTTGCGACGAAACGGGCATCGCGCTATACCACACCGAGCGCGGCTTGCTGGCACACGCGCTGCATTCGCAGGTGAAAATGCACAATGAATATGGCGGTGTTGTGCCCGAGCTCGCGTCGCGTGATCACGTTCATCGCGTGTTGCCACTCATACGCTCAGCCATGCAGCAGGCGGGTTGCACAATATCCGAATTGAACGCGGTTGCTTACACACAAGGGCCGGGTTTGTCGGGCGCATTGCTGGTTGGCGCGAGTGTGGCCTGCTCACTGGCGTATGCACTTAACATTCCCGCCATGGGCATCCATCATCTGGAAGGACATTTGCTGTCACCGCTACTGTCCGAACCGGAATTGCAATTTCCATTTATTGCCTTGCTGGTTTCCGGTGGACATACCCAATTGATGCGCGTAGATGATGTTGGTCAATATACATTGCTGGGCGAAACACTGGACGATGCAGCGGGAGAAGCGTTTGATAAAAGCGCGAAATTGTTGGGGCTGGATTATCCCGGCGGGCCGGCGCTATCCAGGCTGGCGCAACGCGGTCAATCAGGACGATTTAATTTGCCGCGCCCGATGTTGCACAGCGGCAATTTGGATTTCAGTTTTAGCGGATTAAAAACCGCCGTACTCACCC
>JBEBGP010000083.1:0-5176 GCA_040081045.1 Candidatus Nitrotoga sp. | reverse complement strand
GTCCAGCGTGGCAATTTCATCCGTTAAAAATTGATTTCGTCGACCTTGGTAATCGATTTGACTACTAAACGCGGCATGCACCAGCCCGACCACAATTAATGCCAAAGAAACTGCAATCCCCGCCAGAATAAAAAATTGTAATTGACGCAAGCGGCGCTTTTCCGCCCGGTGCGGCAGTAAGTTTATGCGTATCATGAGGGATCAAACCTCCTTAACGCCAGGCCACAAGCCACCATTAATGCGGATGCATCAGCTTGTAATTGGCGCGGCTTAATGCGACTGGATAAAGTCATACGTGCGAAAGGGTTGGCAATCAAGGTGCTCACCTGAGTGCGTGCTGAAACAGCATCATCCAACCCCGGGAGCGCGGCGCAGCCACCGGCCAATACAACAAAACCTACTGCACTGTATTGGGACGATGTGTAAAACAGCTGTATGGCACGAGATATTTCGCCGGCAAGACTTTCCAGAAAGGGCACCAATACATCGGTTTCGTAATTTTCTGGTAAGCCCCCATTACGTTTTCCCGCCTCTGCTTCCTCGGCAGAGAGACCAAATGCATTTTGAATATTTTGAGTTAATTGACCCCCTCCGGTTTGTTGGTCACGCAGGTATACAGATTGTCCGTTACGTAAAACATTTAGAGTCATAACGTTCTCCCCAATGCTAACCAGTGCTACGCATTGATCAACTGCCCCTCCGGGTAATTGCGAGCTGACAAGTTCAAATGCCGCTTCAGTGGCATGGGTTTCTATATCTACAATCACAACTTTTAATCCGGCAATCTGCGCTGCAGCGACGCGATCTTCAACATTAGCCTTGCGCGAAGCAGCCAGACACACTTCCACTTCTGAAGGATCGTTGGGTGCGGGACCGATAACCTGAAAGTCTAGATTAACCTCATCAATTGCAAATGGGATATATTGATTCGCCTCGGATTCCACTTGATACTCCATATCTTCTTCACGAAGACCGCTGGGCAGGAGTATTTTTTTTGTGATAACCGCTGCGGTAGGCAGTGCCAAGCTGATATTCCGGGTGCGCGTCCCGGTGCGTCGCCAGGCACGCTGCAAACTCTCGGATACTGCATCAAGATTATTGATGTTGCCGTCGCTGATGGCATCCTTAGGCAAGGGCTCGATCGCATAGCGTTCCAATACCAGACCGCCATTTTTTGGCAACTCGCTTATCTCCACGACTTTTACTGAAGATGAGCAGATATCCACCCCGATAAGAGGCGGCGATTTACCATATAGAAAATCCAACGAAATATCAAAATTTCCTTTAAGCATAGGCTGGTTAGAGCGGTTCCATATCAAAGTAGATTAAAGCCTAACAATAACCGCAATGAATGTAAAGCTATTTTTCATCTTGATAAGGGCGGGCATATAACTTCAAATAAGCGATGGTAGCGTGAAAGGAAAAATATATAAGCGTTATGGTGGCCTGTCACTACAGATGCCGAATAACGATGCCAACATGGTTATTGTTGCGCAATGTGAAGTGCAATTAGAAAGAATCCTGCCCTTTAATAAGAAATTGGAACGGCCTAATATTATCCGTGCGATTGATTGGGAAAGCCAAGTCCAGGTGAATGACATTGCCAAACGCAGAACGATCGTTAAATACGCGAATACCGAAGCCGACATTACTCAGCCAGTCTGGGTTGCTGACATTTTGATTAACCCCGCCCCAGGCGCGGCCCACGTCGTAGAACACCGCGCCACCGACCCGAAATATTCGGAATAAATATAAATTGCTGTAACCACGTTGTTCCAGAGATAAAAGCACCCGCTGTGTCCCAGCCTGGTAGCGCAGCGGGTAACCACGCAAACCTGTGTCGCCGCCCAATAATAATTGATCCGAGGCTACCCCTTCATGCACGGTGTCAACAGCCGCCTCGGCATACAATAATCCATGCCCGCTTTGTGGGCGATAGTACCTGGCCAGGCCACCCAGTAAACGCACATCCCCCCCCCTCATTCCCATTCCTGCCAGAAAGATGTCCAGATAAAAACAGGCTTTGCTTGGCGGACAGATGCCAGCCCTTGCTCACACTGCTATCATAAATCCAATATTTGCGCGTGGAGTTCCACATCGAGCGTCCCAACTGAACTTTGGCGGTTAAGCCCGGATTAAAAAACTCTGCCCGATTGATTAAATTGCGATTAGTGACTTTTTCAAACTGATCTTCAATCACTTCATAATGCACAAAAGGCGCGATGATTTTTTGATCCAATGGCAATGTAGAGGGAGCGGGCAGCAGGGGGTCTAATTGATATTCATCCTGTTGGTATTGCAGGCCCGCCGAATATCGCCGTGCCCAACCGTTGACCAGTCCCTTTGATAACCCGCCAAATATTTCATGAGTCGCAGAGGAATGACGGTACTGGCCGACAATGATCCCGCTATTAAATTCAGATTCGATACGTTCATTAACATCTGCCGATATGCCTGCCGCCCAACGTGCATCCAGCGCATAGAACGGTCTGTTTAATACAAAGTGATTTTGCTTGCCATCATCGTAATTCGCGCGCGAATATGAAATTTGTTCCCAATCACCAAATAAATGATTTTTCCCGATTGTAAATTCGGTGCCCGTGCGATCTACATCGGTTTTACCAGCATAGCCAATGTGTATCCCCATCCCCAAAAGATTTTTTTCAACAAGCATAACACTGGTTGTGTTGGTGCCACCCGAACGGCCAAAAATTGTCCCGAATTCGAGTGACCAACTATCCCGTGTTTTAATTTCCAGGTCGACCTTGCCGTCCTTATAAGCCACGGGCGTAATGCTGACATCATAAAGAAAGCGGTTGCTGCGCAACACCCGCTCCGTTTCCTCAATCAGCCGCACTGAGACAGGCTCGCTTGTTTTAAATAGCAATGAATACCGAATCACGTTGGAGCGGGTGGTGAAATGCACAGCATTCGCCAGGCGATAAGGCCAATTATCCTCCTTGGGATTTTCCAGATCGAATATATTCTGCGAGTTAATTTTAATATCGCCGATGACTGCACCCGCCGCTTCAAGCTCGGCAAAAGTTGGAATGGACACAGGGGTAACATTTTGTTGCTTGACTGCAGGTTGCATTTGTACAACTGCAGGTATTTGTGCGGGTATTATTTTTGATTCAGCTTGTTTCTGCGTCACCAACGGGGTTTGCACCTGCGCCATCAGGGGCGTGGTAATGCACGACAGCATAAAAATAATGGTATGACTCCCCCAACTTCTGTTGAAATTTAAGGTGGGTGAGTATGAATAAAGCACGTTAAAATACACCCGATGATTTATTTACAAAGAATATTTTGCGCTCAACTAGCGGGTAATTTTTCTGTGCAAAGTTTCATCCAAAATAATGTCATCAGGTCTGATCATTTCATTGCACCCTTAAGTATTCCCTATGAACTCTGCCAAACGCCGCGTGATTTTTCAGCGCCTGCAAGCATGCAACCCGCATCCCACCACCGAGCTTGAATACAGCACGCCGTTTGAATTATTACTCGCGGTAATGCTGTCCGCTCAAGCCACGGATGTTAGCGTGAACCATGCCACGCGACAACTGTATGCCATTGCCAACACACCGCAGGCGATACTGAATTTGGGGGAAGAACAATTACGCAACTATATTCAACGCATAGGTTTATATAAAACCAAGGCCAAACATGTTATTCAAACATGCGGGTTGCTGTTAACAAAACATGGCGGCATCGTACCGCAAACACGCGAGGAGCTGGAGGCATTGCCCGGCGTGGGCCGCAAGACAGCAAATGTTGTTTTGAATACTGCTTTTGGGCAGTCGACTATTGCGGTCGATACACATATATTCAGGGTGTCTAATCGCACAGGCATTGCGCCTGGCAAGACTGTGCTGGAGGTGGAGCGGCAATTGGAAAAACATGTGCCGCGAGAATTTAAGCATCATGCCCATCATTGGCTGATTTTGCACGGTCGCTACGTGTGTCAGGCACGCAAACCAAAATGCGGAAAATGTAGTATTGTTGATTTGTGCGATTTTCCCAATAAAGAAATTTAGACCACGCAAAATGTTCAATCCCACGCGAGACGAAGCGCGCGAGTTTTTAATCCGCGCATGGCGTAAACGGCGAGAAGGCGCGCTGCTTGAACCTTTGGAAGATTTGGCGGTACAGCTTATTGAAAAACATCCCGAATATCATGCTGTGCTGGAAAACCCGACTCGCTTTCAAGACAGGAATTACTTGCCCGAGCATGGCGAGACCAACCCTTTTTTGCACTTGATGATGCATCTTTCCATAGAAGAACAAATTTCCATCAACCAGCCGCCTGGCGTACGCGCCCACTTTACGCGGTTGACCCATCACTTCGCTTCCGAGCACGACGCGCAACATCGCATGATGGAATGCCTGAGTGAAATGATCTGGCAAGCACAACGCCATAACACTGCCCCCGATGCAACCATGTATCTAAGCTGCATAGAAAACATTTCCTGAAAGAAATAATGATGGCAAATCGTCTGAGCAAAATTGTCACCCGCACCGGAGACCAGGGAACAACAGGCCTTGCCGATGGTACACGGGTGGGGAAAAATAGTGCGCGCATCCACGCCATCGGCACCGTGGATGAGTTGAACAGCCATCTCGGTCTGCTGTTGACCGAAAGCCTGCCGCATGATGTGCGTGCGCTGCTGCTGCATATACAACATGATTTATTTGATCTGGGTGGCGCGCTGGCTTATCCCGTCGCGCCCTTTGCCGAAAAAAAATTAATCTACCTGGATGAAGCCATCGCCAAACATAATGCCGACCTGCCGCCACTGAAGGAATTTATTCTGCCTGGTGGCACGCGCGCAGCGGCGTTATGCCATGTTGCTCGCACAGTAGCACGGCGTGCCGAAAGGGACTTGTTCGAGCTGGCTCAAGTTGAAGATACGCCAAATTTTGGCTTGCCTTACCTTAACCGCCTGTCTGATTTGTTATTCGTGCTATGTCGCGTAATAAACCGCGCTGCCACACAATTGGAAACATATTGGCAGATACGCAACCAGTAAATCCGGCAATTTCTCCCCAAAAAATTCAAATGGCCCACTCGAAAACCAACAAATTAACCAATATTTTTTGACAAAGAAACTGCAATAGGTTTAACTAGCATTGCAAATTTCCGCTGAATTACCAAATTTTAATTCTTAACCAAGAA
>JBEBGP010000067.1:0-5231 GCA_040081045.1 Candidatus Nitrotoga sp. | reverse complement strand
GCAAGTCGTGAGTGTCTTCCAACAATCCCATCAAACGTTGCCATGGCTCACCCGCTTGTTGATTGGTTTAAGCGCATTGGTGCAAAGCTTGGGCATCTATTTCATGATCGTGCTTATCGCGGCTGGATTTGCAGTGCGCATCATGTTGCGCCATGAGGAGTTGCGCTACCAATGGCATTTACGCTTGCTGCGTTTGCCGATAGTGGGTCGGTTGGTGCGCGGTATTAACACCGCACGCATGTCCAGCACCCTGGCGATTCTGGTGGGTAGCGGCGTGCCGCTTTTGACCGCGCTGACTGCGGCGGCAGGTGTGGTGCAAAATTTACCCATGAAGCGTGCGCTGGAAGAGACAGCCGGGAAAGTTCGCGAAGGTGCGAGTCTGAGCCGTGCATTGGCGGTGTCCAAATTGTTCCCGCCCATTCTGGTTCACCTGATAGCCAGCGGCGAATCCAGCGGCCAGCTGGATGCCATGCTGGAGCGCGCCTCTGCACAGCAAGAGCAGGAAGTTAGTGGCTATACCTCGGTGCTGACCTCGTTATTGGAACCCGTGCTTATTCTGGTGATGGGTGGGGTGGTGTTGCTGATTGTGCTGGCGATTCTGATGCCGATCATCGACATGAATCAGATGGTACGCTGATCCGGTGTGCGTTACACGACCAACACGTGCGCTTGAAAATTTTATCTGTCTTCCGCCGGCATTGTTGTTTGTTTTGCCTGTTGATAGTTTTTGGGTTATTCTTCCCGGCTCTGTCAGACTTTGGTTTATGACTAAAACTTTTAAAAAAATACAAGCCTCGCTTGCCCGGACTTATCAAATAAATCCTACTGCTACCAGCACAACTTGGAGCGTGATGCGATGCGCGGGAACTGGAAGCGGGTTGGTGGCGATTTCAAGGTAGTTATAGAGTGCGAAGTGGCATGGGATATTTGCAATATCGATAGGAGAAAATCATGAATGATGCTGAAAAGAAACAGGCGATAGGTACTTTGAATGAAATAATGGAGTTGGAACTAGCAGGGGTGGTTCGTTATACGCATTATTCCCTTATGATTTTCGGATATAACCGTATCCCTATAGTGGCTTGGCTTAAAGATAATGCATCGGAAGGTCTTGCTCATGCCCATAAGGCGGGCGAGTTGGTGACCATGCTGGGCGGCCATCCATCGCTCAAAATTGGTACGTTATTGGAAACGGAAAAACATAATATAGGGGATATTCTCAGGGAAAGTCTTGAGCATGAAAAAATAACGGGAGCAGCCTATTATAAACTTTTAAAATTGGTTGAAGGAAAATCCGTAGCATTGGAAGAATACGCCAGGGAAATGATTTATCTGGAAGAACTGCACCAAGATGCGGTTAATAAAATGCTGAGAACCCCGGGGGAAATTAAACCATTCAATGTCTGACGTGAAAATAAGCCCCGTGCGAAGCGCGGGGATGGAACGTGACCGCAAGAACCATCCCGTCAGAATAAATTTAGATTCACGTATTTTCGCTTTTACAAAAAATCTCCCCGCAGGCAAAGAAGGCCGATTTCAGCGACAATTATCGGCTATGTCTGCAACACCCGGTCTGTGACACTATCTTAACGTGGTTGCACCTGTCTCAACCTGAACCTGGTTGGTAATTTCGTTGAGATCCTTTGGGTACAGTACAATTTCAATTCGACGGTTAGATGATCTTCCCTCTTCGGAGTCGTTCAACGCGATAGGGCGAGTGTCCGCGTAACCAACTGCAGAAAGGTACTGCCGATCTACCCCGCTTTGCTCAATCAGATAGCGCACCACAGTTGTGGCTCGTGCTGTCGAGAGTTCCCAATTTGTTTTAAAACGATTCTGTAATTTGAGGCTGATAGGCACGTTGTCGGTATGACCTTCGATTCGAATTTGTTTATCAGTGATGTTTTTCAAAATGTCCCCGACCTCTTTCAGCACCTTGATGCCAGTCGGTTTCACTTGAGCCTGTCCGGAGTCAAACAGAACACGCTCTACCATATTAATGGTTAAACGATCACGCACCTGCTGAATGGTGATATTGCCCTTGGAAATTTCATCTTGCAGTGATTTTGACAGGTCGTCATGTGTTCGCGTCAGGCGATTGATTTCTTCTTCTTTTGCTTCTTTTGCCAAACGTTCCTGTTCCAGCATTGCGGCGAGTTGCAATTGCTCCCGTCTAAGCTGTTCGCGTTCCTGTGCACTGTGGGCAGCGTTGGTCTCTTTTGCCAAGCGCTCCTGCTCTAACATTGTTGCGAGTTGCAATTGCTCCTGCCTAAGTTGCTCGCGCTCCTGTGCTATGCGGGCAGCGTTGGCTTCAAGCCCAGACGCCTTTTTCTGCAGTGCGGCTATTTCTGCCTGCGCTGTAGTATTTCCGCTTGCGAGCTTCTGCTCGAGATCTGTGATGTGATTGCGCACGTTGCCAAGTTCACCATTTAACTGCCTTTTTTCATTCTCCAAGCCATCCAAGCGAGACTGCAATTCGTTGGAGCGTGTCTGAAGCGCTTCACGTTCTTGTATTAAGGCATTCGCCTGTTGTTCTGCGGCTCTGCGCTGAGCTGCTTCCTGATCCAGATTGCCTTGTAGATCGGCCAATTGTTGCTGCAACTGTGCGGATGATTTTTTTTCAGCATCAAGCTCGGCAAGCGTCTTGGTGTGGGTATCCATGCCCACACAACCGCTCATCGTCGTCACACAGAGCATGAGCGATGCGGTAAGCCAGAATGGCAAGGTTTGGTTAATTAAAATGCGTTGCATTGTCCTCTCCTTTTTCCTTGTTGGTCATTTTGCTAGAATTAGATCAAGTTCTTCATGACAGGTACATCCCCCATCGCTTTTGGTTAACCACCTCAAAAGTATTGTGATTGTACACCATGGTTTTTCACCCCGATTTCAATTTTTCCTGCCAACGCCAAGAACGTCAAGTAATACTAAGCCGCTTGGCTGCTTTTGGGTGGCGTACTTTCTCTCTTTCCGTAGTTTTAATACTGGCGCCTTGCCACGAGGGGGTGAAATGTCGTAAAATTCGCACCCTTTGGGGTATTCCAGATGCTTTATTCTGTGTGCATTGAATATACAATCAAAATATCTGCAGGTTTTTGCTAATGAACAATGGGTTGGACTATGGTTATTATTCGATTTGCGCGTGGCGGTTCTAAAAACCGTCCGTTTTTTAATGTGGTGGTTGCAGATTCACGCAATCGCCGTGATGGTCGCTTTATTGAGCGCATTGGTTTTTATAATCCAATTGCGCCCGAAGGTGCGGAGGGTTCGCGCATTCAGTTGGATCGCGTTGCGTTTTGGCAGGACAAGGGTGCGCAGTTGAGCGATGCTGTGGCCAAGCTGGTTAAACGCGCCGGAGTAAAATCTGGAACAAGTGCCGCAGCCAAAGCCTGACGTTCAGTCGACCATGCTGGTCATGGCGCAGATTATCGGAGCACAAGGCATACTCGGTTGGGTGAAACTTAAAACCTATACTGAATATGCGGAAAGCCTGACGGACTATAAAACCTGGTGGTTAGGGAACCCGGATAATGCAGGGGCGGAAAATAAACTGCCGCACTGGCGGGAGCAAGTTGTTGAAATCTTCGCTGTGCAAAACAAGGGGTTGATTGCAAAATTTCCTGGTTGTAATGACCGAACTGCCGCAGAAAGTTACCGTGGTTTGCTGGTAGCCATTCCGCGTAATTTATTGCCACCGCAGCCGGAAGGCGAGTTTTACTGGTCTGACTTAATCGGATTGAGTGTAGAAAATATGGCGGGTGAATATTTGGGCACGGTAGAAAATCTGATGGACACCGGTGCAAACCAGGTATTGTGTGTGCGCATGATCAACAAGAAAGAATGGTTGATTCCTTTTATAGGCAGCGCGATTAAGCAAGTGAGTGTGGCAGATAAAAAGATAAGTGTGGATTGGGCGGTGGACTGGGATAAGCACTGAATTGGTGAGCTTTACTAAAAACCCAAAGTTATAAGCAAGACAAGGCGCAAATAAAGAAAGTACGCCGCATGTATTAAGGGGGCTTTTTGATGCGGCAGCAAAATATTGTGATCTTGTTGGATTTTTAGAAATGCGTTTTGATGCCATTACTTTATTCCCTGAAATGTTCAATGCCATTACGCAGCATGGCATCACCCGGCGCGCAGCCGAACAGGGCAAGTTTGCATTAAAGACTTGGAATCCGCGCGAGTTTACGCACGACAAACATCGAACGGTAGATGACAGGCCGTACGGTGGCGGGCCCGGTATGTTGATGCTGGCCGAACCGTTGGTGCAGGCGATAACCGCTGCCAAACAGAGTCAGGCAGAGGCTGGCATAGTAACAAGTTGTGTGATGCACCTGTCGCCGCAAGGGCGCTTGCTGACACATCGGATAGTGCGGGAGTTATTGGCACGCGACACCGGATTTATTTTTTTGACCAGCCGTTATGAAGGCGTAGATGAGCGGTTGATTAAGCAATATGTAGATGAAGAGCTTTCCATCGGCGATTATGTTTTGTCCGGTGGCGAGTTGGCAGCGATGGTGGTGATAGACAGCATGGTGCGGCAGTTGCCGGATGTATTGGGCGATACTGAATCGGCACAGCAGGATTCATTTGTAAACGGTCTGCTGGATTGTCCTCACTACACGCGTCCGGAGGTATTTCAAGGCGATGAAGTTCCCGAAGTTTTATTGTCGGGGCATCACGCCGAGATAGAGAGGTGGCGGTTGAAACAGGCGCTAGGGCGCACCTGGCAACGCCGCCCTGATTTGCTGGCAACACGTCAGTTAACACAACAGGAAGCTCGGCTACTGGCAGAGTACCAGCAGGAACAAGCTTCCGCACAACAAGAGGAATCAAAATGAATCTGCTCGAAATATTGGAACAAGAAGAAATCGCCCGTTTGGGTAAAGTCATCCCGCATTTCTCTCCTGGTGACACCGTCGTGGTAAACGTCAATGTTGTAGAAGGTGAACGCAAGCGCGTGCAAGCATTTGAAGGCGTGGTTATCGCCAAGCGTAAAGGAGAAAGCCTGAACGCTTCTTTCATCGTGCGCAAAATGTCGGCAGGGGAGGGCGTGGAACGCACCTTCCAAACCTACTCCCCCTCCATCTCCAGCATCGAAGTAAAGCGTCGTGGCGATGTGCGCCGCGCCAAGCTTTATTACCTGCGTGATCGTTCCGGGAAATCTGCGCGGATTAAAGAAAAACTAATTGCCCGTAGTGCCGCGTAAAATCAGTGTTATAACTGAATAC
>JBEBGP010000248.1:0-5270 GCA_040081045.1 Candidatus Nitrotoga sp. | reverse complement strand
GGCTTATAGTACGAAATACCATTGGCCTTGTATTCGTCTTTGCGCTGGCGGACGAGATCAAGCCCTTGTTTGATGGCTGCTCCCATAGGAGTGTCGCCATTGGCAGAAAGGTTAGGCGGGAAGAAATTTGGAGCGGTGTGAAAAGTATTCTCGACGTTAACAGGGCCGAAGGAAACTACGGCAACTTCAACACGTTTCATGGCCAAGGAGTCAGCAGCCAATTCATCCTTGAGTCCAACCAAGCCTACGTTGAGTTCGGTGATAGGTGCTCCACTCATTGAGCCCGAAGTATCAAGGAGTAACAGGCACGGGCAACGCGGCTCCGGGTTATCGGCAAAACTATCCGACCCAAACGCGACCTGTTCAGAAAATATGTTTTCGCTCATTATATAAACACTCCCTAATTTAATTGGCTTGTACTACCTAACTCCCCCGACAAAGTAACACGGGGGGACTCTAAATACATAACCCACAATCCAACAGCAACCCCCCCCCTTATTTCCAGAATACAATATATCAAGACCACCGACACCCGCGCGTACCGCGCTTGCGCGGGCGCACGGATGACACACTGGGGGGTAGCACGGCGCGTCGTGGTGATTCAATTTATCAATAAAAACTACCCCACTGCAACTACCGGAATTAGGCAACGGCTGCGGCTCGCTAGGCTAATGCTTTTCCCAGTCTGCCGATTGCCTGTTGCAGATTGTCCATGGAGGTCGCAAAAGATAATCGTATATAACCCTCCGCACCAAAAGCCGACCCCGGCACCACGGCCACCCCTGCCTGTTCCAGTAGATATTCCGACAAAGCAATGTCCGTAGCGTCCTTAATAACCCCCTTTTTGTGCAGGGCACTGATTGCTGTTCGCATATCAGGGAATGCGTAAAATGCACCGCCAGCTTTGATGCAGCGCACACCGGGAATTTTGTTCAGCGCACTCACTATAAATTCATGCCGTTCACGAAATGCTTTCAGCATGGGTGTGATGCAACCCTGATCGCCGTTCAACGCCGCTTCAGCAGCCACTTGCGAGATGGAGGTGGGATTGGAAGTGCTTTGCGATTGTATGTTTTCCATTGCGGTAATAATGTGCGCGGGCCCTCCGGCATAACCTATACGCCAGCCGGTCATGGCATAAGATTTGGACACGCCATTCAACACCATCGTGCGCGGATACAGATCAGGGCAGGCGTTGAGAATGTTGACAAACTTATCGTCGGTCAGCGTGATGTGCTCATACATATCGTCGGTGGCAATGAGCACGTCGGGATGCCGTCGCAACACTTCGCCCAGCGCCCGTAATTCATCCAGGGTATACACCGCACCGGACGGGTTGCTGGGACTGTTGATGACCACCATTTTGGTTTTGGAAGTGATAGCAGCAGCCAGCTGCGTGGCAGTCATTTTAAAATTTTGTTCTATGCCAGCTTGCACGATTACGGGTTTGCCACCCGCAATAATGACGATGTCAGGATACGACACCCAATAGGGCGCCGGTATAATTACTTCGTCGTCCGGGTTAATTACCGCCAGCGCCAGATTAAAAAAACTCTGCTTGCCGCCGCAGGAAACCAGAATTTCTTTTGCGGTGTAATCAAGCCCGTTATCGCGTTTAAATTTGGCGATGACGGCCTGCTTCAACGACGGTGTGCCGCCAACGGCTGTGTACTTTGTGAAACCTTTGTTGATTGCGGCAATGGCTGCGTCTTTAATGTGCTGCGGCGTGTCAAAATCCGGCTCGCCCGCACCCAGCCCGATAATATCTTTCCCTTCGGCTTTTAATTTTGCAGCGCGGGCGGTAACAGCGAGAGTGGGGGATGGTTTGATGGCTTGTACGCGAGTAGAGAGTTTCAAGTGATTTCCTAGAAATTAAATTTAAATTATTGATGCGAATTATACCTGTGCGGTGGGGTTGTTGTGATGATGTAAAAGGGGGTAGAAATACAGCGTAAATTCCAAGGTGAAATAGGTTGAAAATTGAATTGCGTTGTAAACTGGCAGGATTTTCAGCCAGTTATTTTTTGTGTTACTAAAATGCCACACAGTCAGCGGGCGGGATGCAGAGCGAGGCGCACGGCACACAGAAATCACAGTGGGTGTGATATGCATGAGCATTTTGAACACCTTGCCAGGCGGCAATCCACCCGCGCAGGTACTTATTGTTAGTTAATAATGTTTCCATATGAACATCCTAACCTACCCCAATAGCCCTTATACGCTACACCAACCCTTTGCCCCCGCAGGCGACCAGCCTGCCGCGATTGCACAGCTGGTGGAGGGAATCAACAATGGACTGTCATTCCAAACTCTGCTGGGCGTGACCGGCTCTGGAAAAACCTTCACCATGGCGAATGTCATCGCGCAACTGGGGCGACCGGCTATTGTCATGGCGCCCAACAAAACCCTGGCGGCGCAACTGTACTCCGAGCTGCGCGATTTTTTCCCCGACAATGCGGTGGAATATTTCGTCTCTTACTATGATTATTATCAGCCCGAAGCCTATGTGCCGTCGCGCGATGTGTATATCGAGAAGGATTCCAGCATCAATGACCAGATCGAGCAGATGCGGCTCTCGGCCACCAAGTCGTTGCTGGAGCGCGAGGATTCCATCATCGTGGCGACGGTATCGGCCATTTACGGCATCGGCGATCCGGTGGATTATCACGGCATGATTTTGCATCTGCGCGAGCATGAAAAAATCTTGCGGCAAGATACGATTAAACGCCTTACCGAGATGCAGTACGAGCGCAACGATGTGGATTTTTCGCGCGGACACTTTCGTGTGCGGGGCGATGTCATTGATATTTTTCCGGCAGAAAACAGTGAACACGCGTTGCGTGTAACCCTGTTCGATGATGAAGTGGAAAGTCTGCTGCTGTTTGATCCGCTCACCGGACACATACTCAACCGCGTGCCGCGCTTTACTGTTTACCCCTCCAGCCATTATGTTACACCGCGCAGCACGACACTGCAGGCGATAGAAACCATCAAAATTGAGCTGGCAGAACGCATTCAGTTTTTTCAGCGGGAAAATAAACTGGTCGAGTTGCAGCGTATCGAACAACGCACGCGGCATGATCTGGAAATGCTCGCTGAAATTGGATTTTGCAAAGGTATTGAAAATTACTCGCGGCATCTGTCCGGACGCAAGGCGGGTGAGCCACCGCCCACCCTGATTGACTATCTGCCGCCCAACGCACTGATGTTTATCGACGAAAGCCATGTTACCGTGACGCAAATTGGCGGCATGTACAAAGGTGATCGGGCGAGGAAGGAAAATCTGGTGAACTATGGATTTCGCCTGCCCTCGGCACTGGATAATCGACCTCTGCGCTTTGATGAGTTTGAGCATGTCATGCGCCAGACCGTGTTTGTATCTGCCACGCCTGCCGCATATGAAGCGCAACATGCCGGGCAAGTGGTGGAGCAATTGGTGCGCCCCACCGGCTTGATAGACCCGCGTGTGGAAGTGCGTCCGGCTATCAATCAGGTGGATGATTTAATGTCCGAGATAACCGCGCGCGTCAAAGCGGGCGAACGTGTATTGGTCACCACATTAACCAAACGCATGTCCGAAGACTTGACCGATTACCTGTCTGAGCATGGCATTAAAGTGCGTTATCTGCATTCTGATATTGAAACAGTTGAGCGCGTGGAAATCATTCGTGACTTGCGTCTAGGTATGTTTGATGTGCTGATTGGGATAAACCTGTTACGTGAAGGTTTGGACATTCCAGAGGTGTCATTAGTCGCGATACTCGATGCCGACAAAGAAGGTTTCCTGCGCTCCGAGCGCGCACTCATTCAAACCATAGGCCGCGCTGCGCGTCACATTAACGGTCATGCCATTCTTTACGCGGATAAAATCACCGATTCCATGCGCCGCGCTCTTGATGAAACAGAGCGCAGGCGACACAAGCAACAACTGCATAACGAGTTGCATCACATTACTCCGCTCGGCGTGCAAAAGCGCATCAAAGATATCATCGAAGGAACGTACGAGCCGGATGCTGCCCGCAAGGAGCTAAAGGCTGCGCAGAATCAGGCTAAATATCAGGCTATGAGTGCGCGTGAAGTGGGAAGGGAAATCAAACGTCTGGAAAAAGAAATGTTGCAGGCAGCCAGAAATCTTGAATTTGAGCGTGCCGGAGAGTTGCGCGATCAACTGAAAAAACTGCGCGAGGGCGTTCTTTTTGATGTTACCAATTGACGGCGTTCAGCACAAAATAGCGTGTATTGTTTGGGCTGTGTCAACTTTGCACTCAATTTATTGAGTAGCAAATTGCCTGACTTTGTTATTAGCCCATTACACGCCACGGCGTGCCCCTGCGGGTACATGGAGGATTGAATCAGTGCTTTCCCAGGTCGAGTTCATATGATTGAACAGAAAGATTGAATACGTTGCCAGGCTGGCCTTGTGGTTGTCACGTATCAGGTTGACATCATGGAGCTATTCAGGAATTCAACATGGCAGTTATTTTATGCTTTTCCCTCAGTTATACTCATGCTTCTGTTTACTTCGCATGAATCCAATATTCCACATATGCAGCGACCAAAAGCGGGATCATTTACCCTTTGCCTGAAAGAGGCCGTTTTATTCTGGTTAATATTGCTTTGGTCGCATAGTGCGGCTGGTGCGATGGATCCTTTCCTGACCAAACGCGATGTCAGCGAGGGTCGTTTTGGCATTAGTGATCAGTCCAAAATTTGCTCGCGCGAGCGTATGCATTTGCCGCTTACTTTGTTGGATGTGGTTGAGCTGACGTTGTGTAATAACCCCAAAACCCGCCTGCAATGGGCAAGTGCGCGACAACAGGCGGCGCAGGTTGGCATCAGTCGAGCTGCTTATTTGCCCACTTTAATTGGTCCCATTGCGGCAGGCGGGCTGGAGAGCTCTACCCGCGCCAGTCAACAAAGCATCACGGTTTCAGCTAATTATTTGCTGTATGATTTTGGCGGACGCGCCGCCACATTGGAGGCGGCACAGCAGCAGCTTGTTACAGCCAATGCCATTCGGGATGATGTGCTGCGCAACACTTTTTTAACTGCCATCCGGTCGTACTACGCCTACATGGCAGCACTCGCCAGTATGCGGGCATTCAAGGTTGCAGAAGATACGGCCAGCGCGGGATTGGCCGCAGCAACCGCGCGCGTGCAAGCCGGCACGGCGACCCAATTTGAAATTTTGCAGGCGAGAACCGCATTGTCTCAGGCGCGCTTGAATAATATACGTGCCGAAGGTGATGCCACTTCCGCCAAGGGTGAGT
>JBEBGP010000054.1:0-18948 GCA_040081045.1 Candidatus Nitrotoga sp. | reverse complement strand
TTATGGTATCCAGCTTGGTAAGGAGACCGCCCCGCTGATGAAATATGCGGAACGAATTTTTTCTCGTCCTGCATATAACGAGGCGATGTCAGCAGCAGAAAAAGCTATGCGCAAATGATTGGTTATGCTTTCCACCAAGCCTTACCTGATACGTGCTATATATGACTGGTGTTGTGACAGTGGTTCAACACCATACTTGGCAGTTAAGGTAGATGTTGAGACGCGCGTGCCAGCTGCTTATGTCAAGGATGGGGAAATTGTAATTAATCTGGGTGTTGATGCCGTAAAAGATTTACATTTGGGCAGTGACAGCATTTCATGTCATGCGCGTTTCGGTGGGATATCTCATGCTGTTATGGTCCCGATAGATGCCGTAATCGGAATTTTTGCCAAGGAAACCGGGCAAGGATTAGTATTTCAAGCAGGCGAATCCAGCCCTGGGTCAGCGGATATGACGTCAACCAGCCCTGCGGCAACAGGCGACTCACCGCAGTCCAGTCGTCCTGCGCCTACCAAACCACATCTAAAAATAGTTAAATAGTCCCGGGATTGGTTTCAACAGATTGCCTTTGATATCCGCTTGCATGGTTTACGTAACCAATCCGGTAGGCTGTTCATCGTGAGGTCAAACTAAGTTGCATTTTCTGCATGGCCTTTTGCTCAATCTGGCGTATACGCTCAGCAGAAACACCAAATTTGTCTGCCAGTTCATGCAATGTTGCAGTACATCCATCTTCAGCTAACCAGCGAGCTTCAATAATACTGCGGCTACGCTCGTCCAGGCTGGACAACGCCTGCAACAAGCCATCCGATTGCATGGTCTCTTGCTGTTTTAAATCAATTACGCGCGAGGGCTCACTTTCTGGAGCTGATGCAAGGTAAGCAATCGGCATATAGCGATCATCCTCATCGCCGGCAGTAGGATCAAGTGCAACTTCATGCCCGTTGAATCTTGTTTCCATCTCCAGCACATCACTTGCGCCGACCTTTAGCTGTCGGGCAATTGCATTGATCTCTTGTAGCTTAAGCGGTGCAGCATCCTGCCGCATACTGCGCAGATTGAAGAAAAGTTTACGTTGCGCCTTGGTAGTCGCAATTTTTACCAGCCGCCAATTACGTAGAATATATTCATGTATTTCAGCGCGTATCCAGTGCAGCGCGAACGACACCAAGCGAACACCACGGCTGGGGTCAAATCGTTTTACTGCTTTCATTAAGCCTATGTTGCCTTCTTGTATTAAATCAGCCTGCGGCAAGCCGTATCCAATATAGCCTCTGGCTACACTGACCACCACGCGCAAATGTGGAATGATGAGCTGGCGTGCGGCTGATAAATCATTATCACGCTGCAGGCGAGTTGCCAGATCCAATTCCTCTTGTGCTGTCAGCAACGGAAACCGATTAATGGACTGAATATATCTATCCAGGCTTGCGGCAGACAAGGGAGTAGATAATGCCAATTGGTAATTCATAATAAATCCTCCTTTTAACTCCTGACTATGGTCATAAATATAGCATTCAAACGGGGTGAGTGCTAGACCAAGCTTGCTTTCTAACATAATACATTGAATATACTATAAATTTTTCAGATTGGTTTATTTTATTTGGGCTTGCCACACATGCAGGCTGACAGATAGCCAAGCTCCCAGCCAGCCTAGGTACGCAGAGAAAAGTAGTAAGGTCATAATGTCATCGGTGGCTAGTGGTTGTAAAACAAAATTGCTGGCAAATAGATGGGTTAAATTGGCAAGGTACTTATTAAGTAAAGTCATACTCACAGTAATAATCAACCAAGCCATGATGCCGCCAAGTAAACCTTGCAACAGCCCAAAGTATAAAAATGGCCGTTGAATAAACGCCCTGGTTGCGCCAAGCAGCTTTGAAATTTCAATTTCGTCACGTTGAGTCAGAATTTGTAGCCTGATGGTATTAAAAGTAATGGCAACCAAAGCCAAGCTGAGCATCACCGAGACCAGCCCAATGACCAGATTTGCAAACTTTATTAGTGCCCCCAATTTATGTGCCCAGGCAGAATCAAGTTGCACATGGTCTACATGGGGCAATGTGTGCAGTTCATTTTGCAATGCTTCCAGCATCTCGGGCTGCGTCAGTTTGGGATGGATGATGAATGCATCTGGTAATGGATTTTCTTTCAAACCGTCCATGACATCGGCCAAGCCGCTGGTGAGTTTGAGTTGTGCAAAGGCTTCATGGCGAGGGACAAATTCAATCATCTCTATCGCGGGGTGTTGCTTTAATTGTTTTTCAATGCGGGAGATGTCATCTTTCGACGCACTCATGCGCATAAATAAACTTAATTGTGGTGCGCTGCCCGCCTGCCCGGCAACCCGCTCCAAATTTTTCAGGACAACATAAATTCCGGTCGGTAAGCTTAGTGCGATGCCAATGACCAGCACATTCAGCGCGTTGGATACGGGCGTGCGGAATACGCGCCGAATGGTGCGTACCAATACGCTCGCGTGCTCCCTAATCCAGATATTCATTAGCGCGATTTACCCTGATCTGTTATTGCTTGAGCAGCAGATTCCGGTGTAAGCAAGCCATGCGCCAAGGCTAACGTGCGTCCGCCAAATTGCTGCAAAACATTTTCATCATGTGTGGCAATCAGCAAGGTTACGCCTACTTGATTAAACGATTTAAAGATGGAAAGAATTTCGTTGGCATAGCCGGAGTCCAGATTACCAGTGGGCTCATCTGCCAGTAAAATTGCAGGGCGATTGACGATGGCGCGGGCGATGCACAGGCGTTGTTGCTCACCACCGGACAAAGTAATAGGATTGGATTTTTCGCGCTTTAATAATCCCACTTTGTCGAGTGCAGCGCGCACGCGCTTGGTGCTCTCGCGGTGTTCAAAGCCGCAAATTTGCAGTGGTAAAATGACGTTATCAAACACACTGCGATCAAACAGCAGTTTGTGATCCTGAAAAATTAAACCTAGATTGCGTCTTAGAAAAGGAATCGCCCCTGCTTTCAGCGTGGCGATATTTTGCCCTCTTACTACCACACTGCCGCTGCTCGGACGCTCGATGGCTGCAATCAATTTAAGCAGGGTACTTTTCCCCGCACCAGAATGTCCGGTTAGAAAAATCATCTCACCTTCGGCAATTTCAAAACTGATATTTTTTAACGCCTCATAACCGCCTGGATATCGTTTGGATACCTGGCTGAAATGAATCACTTTAGCGGAAGGTATTATCGGTGCAGCATGAATCATGCATCTAATCCCAACAGTGCGTTGACAAAATCTTCGGCGATGAATGGACGCAAATCATTTAACCCCTCACCCACGCCCAGAAAACGGATGGGGATGGGATACGTCTTGGCCAGTGCAGCAATCACGCCGCCCTTGGCTGTGCCATCCAGCTTGGTTATCACTAATCCGGTTACTCCCAGCATACTGTCAAAAGCTTTGACCTGGCTGAGTATGTTTTGTCCGGTGTTCGCATCCAATACCAGCAATACTTCATGAGGCGCACCGGGCAGGGCTTTGGCTATCACGCGCTTAATTTTTTTAATTTCCTCCATTAAATGGGTTTGCGTGGATAGCCGACCCGCTGTGTCGGCCAGCACAATGTCGATCTGGCGCGCCTGTGCGGCTTGTACCGCGTCAAAAATAACCGCACCGGGGTCGCCACCCTGCTGCGCGATTACCGTAACATTGTTGCGTGCCCCCCACTCCATTAATTGCTCACGCGCCGCTGCCCGAAAGGTATCACCCGCAGCCAGTAAAACAGATTTGCCTTGAGTTTGAAAATAATTAGCCAGCTTGCCTATGGATGTGGTTTTACCTGCGCCATTTACACCGGTCAGCATAATTACAAATGGTTGGTATGTTGCGAATTCGATAGGCTTCGCCAGTGGTTGCAATAGCACAAGCAAGTGCTGTGCTAAAGTTTGTTTAAGCTGATGGGATTCGGTCAAACCCTCGGCTTTTACACGCTTGCGTAATTCACCCAGCAAAAAAGTCGTTGCCTCCACGCCGACATCTGCCGTAATCAGGATAGATTCCAGTTCTTCATATAATTCGTGGTCAATTTTTCCGCCCAGCCCGAACAGATTGGTTAGTTGGTTGCCAGTGCGCGCCAGGCCACTCTTGAGACGACTGCTCCAGCTTGGCTGGACAGATGTCGATTTTGGGGCGTCGGATGCAGGGGCTTTTTTAGATGGACCGAATATATTCATGGAGCGGGGCAAGTGGTCGCAGCACGTTAAAATAGAGCATAATATAAACCCGTGGTGGAAAGTTGTTGCTTAATTTTATGTTTGGCTGCCGGTGTTTTTTGTTGGTAATATTTTTCTGTGAGTATTTTACCTTTTTAAACTAACTTCTTTGGGTTAAAAATATGCGAACAAGAATTTTAAAATGGTGTTCTACCTTGGCTGTGTCCGGACTCTGTTTATTACTTACTGCAACCGCGCATGCAGAAGTGTACGAAAAAACCTTGAAGAATGGCCTCAAAGTTATTGTGCGGGAAGATCGTCGTGCGCCAGTCATTGTGCAGCAGATATGGTATCGCGCGGGCAGTATGGATGAGAATACCGGCACCACAGGCATTGCACATGTGCTTGAACATATGATGTTTAAAGGAACCAAGAGCGTACCGGCGGGCCAATTTTCCAAACGTATCGCGGCGGCGGGCGGGCGCGAAAATGCCTTTACCAGCAACGATTACACCGCTTATTTTCAGCAATTGCATAAATCACAATTGCAGTTGGCGATGCAGTTAGAGTCGGATCGTATGCGTAATTTGCAACTGTCAAAAACCGAGTTTGGAAAAGAAATCCAAGTCGTCATGGAAGAGCGGCGTACACGAACTGATGATGAGCCGCGCGCTTTGCTGTATGAGCAGCTGGTGGCTGCGGTTTATTTATCTCACCCTTATCGCAATCCGGTGATCGGATGGATGAATGATTTGCAGGCTTTGCAGGTGAGTGATGCACAAACCTGGTACAACAATTGGTACGCACCCAATAATGCGGTGCTCGTGATTGCGGGAGATGTCAATGCAAAGGAGGTTTTTGCCCTGGCGCAACGTTATTATGGTGTGATTCCGGCACGCACACTGCCGTCACGCCGAAACATCAGCGATCCCGTACAAGCTGGCGTGAAGCGCATCGTTGTGAAAGCCCCGGCGCAATTACCCAATATTTTAATGGCCTATCATGCGCCTACCCTACGCGACCCCGAAACAGAGTGGAAGCCTTACGCGCTGCAAATGTTGGCGGGGGTGCTGGATGGCAATGAATCTGCGCGTTTGAACAAAGCGCTGGTGCGCGAGCAGCAGCTTGCCAGTAGCGTCGGAGTGAGCTATGACGCAATCTCACGCGGCCCCAGCCAATTTTTATTGGAGGGCACGCCGAGCGAAGGCAAAACAGTAGCTGAACTGGAAGAGGGATTACGCGCCCAGATTGCGTTGCTGGTGAGTGACGGGGTCAGTGAAGAAGAGCTTAAGCGCGTCAAGGCACAAGTTACAGCCAGTGAAGTTTATAAACTGGATTCCCTGTTTTACCAGGCGATGCAAATTGGCCAACTGGAAAGTTCAGGCATGAATCATTTGGCTATTCCGTTGATGTTGAAAAAACTTCAGGCGGTCACCGCTCAGCAGGTGCAGGATGTTGCACGGGAATTTATCCAGGACGACCAGCTGACTGTGGCTGTGCTTGATCCGCAGCCGTTATCCGGCAAACTGGCCGCGAACAAGGGGGCTGTCCATGCACACTAAAAAATTTTTGGTCTTGCTGAATTTACCGGTATTACCGAGCGCGCTGGTATTTTCATTATGCGCTGCACTGGTGTTTTCCACTGCTGCACAAGCTGCTCCCAAAATTCAACATTGGACAGCGGAAAGCGGCGCGCGCGTTTATTTTGTAGAGAACCATGATTTGCCCATGTTGGATGTGGCGGTCACTTTTGCAGCTGGGAGCAGTTTTGATACGGCTGAAAAATCAGGCGTTGCGGGACTCACCCATGCTTTGTTAAATCAGGGCTCGGAAGGATTGAGTGAAGATGAGATTTCGCGCGGGCTGGCCGATGTGGGTGCGCAATTGGGTGGCAGTTTTGATATGGATCGTTCGAGTGTGAGTTTGCGAACCTTGAGCAGTGCAGCCGAGCGTGAGCGGTCACTGGACATTCTGGCGCAGATTTTACAGCGTCCATTATTTCCTGAAAGCGTTGTGATACGGGAGAAAACACGCTTGATAGCCGGGCTGAAAGAAGCCGAGACCAAGCCTGAAATTATTGCTGAAAAAGCTTTTCAGCGCACGGTGTTTGGTACCCACACATATGGATTACCTTCCGCAGGCTCGGTCGAAACGGTGGAAAATATTCAGCAGACGGATCTGGCAAATTTCTACCATGAACATTATTCAGCCAAAGTAGCGGTTGTTGCCATCATGGGTGATGTGACGCGGGCAGAGGCACAGGCCATTGCACAAAGGTTAACGGAGCAATTGCCTGCCCCCGGCAATCAGGTGGCGATTGCCCCTGTTGCGTTGCAAATTGAAGCCAGCGAGCAACGCATCACACATCCCGCAACACAAAGCCACATTTTGATTGGCGCACCGGGCATGGCGCGTAATGATCCTGATTATTTTCCATTGCTGGTTGGAAATTACATTCTGGGCGGCGGCGGATTTGTCTCGCGTCTGATGAATGAAGTTCGTGAAAAACGCGGTATGGCCTATAGCGTATATAGTTATTTTCATCCGCTACGGCAGCCTGGCGTTTTTCAGATTGGCTTGCAAACGAAAAAAGAGCAGGCCGATGAAGCATTAAAAGTGGTGCGTTTAACCTTGAGTGACTTTGTAAATAAAGGTCCGACACGAAGCGAATTGCTGGCAGCCAAACAAAATATCATCGGCGGATTCCCACTGCGTTTGGATAGCAATAAAAAAATCGTCGACCATCTCAGTGTGATCGGGTTTTATGAATTGCCTCTTACTTATCTGGATGATTTTGTTGGTAAGGTTGAGCGTGTCACACTGACTGAAGTTCGCAGCGCTTTCAGCAGGCGTGTGCAACCGCACAAAATGGCGACGATCATTGTGGGCGCACCGGAACCCAAAGTGGCGGAATCTGAAACATCAGAGTCAACCGCCGTAACGTTGAGAGAATAAAAATAAATCGTGTGCGAATAATAGGAGGCTTGCATCGTAGCCGCCGGATAGCATTCCCCGACGTAACAGGGCTGCGCCCCACCCCGGATCGCGTGCGCGAGACGTTATTTAATTGGCTGGGGCAAAATCTTGCCGGTAAACGTTGTCTGGATTTGTTTGCAGGAAGTGGTGTGCTGGGTCTGGAAGCGGCTTCGCGCCACGCAGCAGAAGTAGTCATGGTGGAAAGCAATCGAAAAGTATTCCATGCATTGCAAGCCAGTGTGGCGCAGTTTCCGGAAATTAATATTGTGTTGTATTGCGAAGATGCAATTGAATTTATCCGGCGCGACTGTGAGAAATTTGACGTGATATTTCTTGATCCGCCATTTCAAAAAAATTATTTGCCTGAATTGCTGCCCAAGCTAACCGATAAAATAACAGGCGATAGTGTGATCTATATAGAAACGGGCGTTGAATTTGAACCGGGTGAAGAGTGGCAAGTTTTAAAACGCGGACGGGCAGGTGCGGTACATTATCAACTGGTACAATTTGCGAAAAATACGAAATGATGCAAGTTGAATTCTTTAAAGAGTCTGACGTTTTGCAGAATGTAAAATGGAGGACGGAAAAGCGAGCCGGCGCTTAAAACCGCTGCAAGTCTTTTGTCGCTACCGCCGCTAGTTTACACAGTGATACAATGCAACACTGCCCGCTGTTTAACCCGTTGCTATTTGGATTGACAGCCGAGATCGGTTGGGTTACGCGAAAAGCCGCCAATCCAACAAGAACTGGTATGCCGGTACTTTGATTTAACAATTTAACAACCAACAACAGGAGGTCACCCCAATGAAAATTTCACAACTCGCCACATTATTGTTAGCTTGCCTGCTGAACGCTTTGCCAGTCGCGGCCTCCGCCCAGCCTTTCACAATTTCTGCCGATGGCAATGAAGTGACTGACCAGAAAACGGGGCTGATCTGGCGGCGCTGTGCCGAGGGCATGAACTGGGATGGATCCACCTGTGCCGGGGTGGCCACCACGTTCACACACGAGGCTGCCTTGCAGCGTGCTGCCGTTCAAGCCACCAGTACCGGCACGGCTTGGCGTTTGCCTAATATAAAAGAACTTTCCAGCATCATTGACGGAAACCGTAGCATCCCGGCGATCGATTTGGCGGCTTTTCCGGCTACACCATCAAACTTGTTTTGGTCTGCCTCGATTGTCGACGGAAGCCGCAGCATCCCGGCGATAGACACCACGGCTTTCCAGAATACCCCGGCCAATTTATTTTGGTCTACCGCGTCCGGCAAGGGTACCCCCAGTGTCGCTTGGAACATCAATTTCAACATTGGAACAGCATCTGCTGTTGCGCCCGATAGGGGTACCCCAGGTGTCGCTTGGAACGTCAATTTCAACCACGGTCACGTCATCAACAATAACCGCTACAGCGGCTACTATGTGCGGTTGGTGCGTGATGCCACTCGATAGCACTGCGTAGCGGCTTTTTGGGCACCTTTAATAATTCGACTCTTAATTCAAGCAGGAATTAATTTGAGAGAATACACTCTGTTCAAACCACACTGAGTACTGTTAATGAACATATATCTTCAGCTTGGATTTTTTGATATGAAGACCCGCACGGCGAAACTCACCGAAATGGGCGACCCACTTGGGTTGAATGCCAGGATTGACTGAGAAGCTTTCCGTGCGGACTCGCAGCGTGTCCATAACAAGGTTCTCAGGAACGACATCGGAGCAGAGTCCAGAGATGTTGTGCCCATGTTAAAAATATTGCTGCTGTAACTGCACAACCCGCGACCTTTCCTACTACCGCATCGAATACCAAATACGTGACCGACTGTCCTTCATGCGCTTTTTGGTTTGCAACCGGATGCCAAAACTGTCTGGCTATTTCGTGCACACTTTAAAGAACTGAATCTGATGGAAGTCTTGTTCAACCGTTTCTACGAACAGCTGGTGCAACAAGGCTGTGTGGCACGTGTTGGACACTTGTCCTCAGGTGATTGGGCTGGGGAAATGATTGATGCCACCCTCAAAATTCCTTCAAAATATTGGCCGCATTGAGAGGGACACAAAAATTACTGATTCACATTTCAATGTGTCCAAGTAATCAATTATTAGAGGTGCCCTTCAGGTATGGCGGCTATCCTGTATTTCCGGCAGCGGCAGTGACGGGGAAAGTTGGCTGGGTGCTTTATTTTAAATAAATAGATTAGAGGTGAGCAGCATGAGAGTAGGGCAAGGATTTGATGTACATCAGATGGTGGCGGGACGAAAATTGATAATCGGTGGGGTAGAAATTCCACACGACAAGGGCTTGCTCGGACATTCGGATGCTGATGTGCTGTTACATGCGGTTTGCGATGCCTTACTGGGTGCGGCTGCGCTGGGTGATATTGGGCAACACTTTTCTGATGCTGATGCGAAGTACAAAAATATTGACAGCCGAATTCTGCTGCGCGAGGTTAGCAATATGGTGTGTAACGTTGGTTTTGGCATAGGTAATGTGGATGCCACGATCATTGCGCAAGCGCCCAAAATGGCACCCCATATTCCACGCATGGTGGAAAACATTGCGGCTGATTTGGGTATTGCCATGAATGCCGTCAATGTGAAAGCGACTACCACGGAGAACCTTGGTTTTGTCGGGCGTGGTGATGGCATTGCAGCGCAGGCTGTGGTGTTGCTGTTGGTGCGATGATGCAATTGTTAGCACTGGAAACTTCCACTGAATATTGTTCGGTTGCGGTTTACCAAAATGGTGATCTGCAAAGCCAAAGTGAATTGGCAGGCCAGCGACACTCTGAATTGTTGCTGGAAATGATTACTCGGGTAATGAACGAGGCCGGCTTGAAATTATCACAGCTTGACGGTATTGCGTTTGGTGCGGGTCCCGGCTCGTTTACCGGCGTGCGCATTGCCTGTGGTGTGGCGCAAGGTTTGGCATTGGGCGCAGACTTGCCAGTGTTGGGTGTATGCACATTGCAGGCGGTGGCACATGTTGCTGGCCGTGACAAAGTTATTGCAACGATCGATGCACGTATGAATGAAGTGTATTTTGCGGCTTATCAAATACAGTCCGGCGAAAATAAACCCTGCGAATGGACGACCGTGTGTGAGCCTGTTTTGAGTTTGCCGCAAGGTACTTCGGATGTTGCGGGATCCGACTGGTTTGGCGCGGGTAGCGGATTTTTGTCACATGGTGTGGCATTAAGAGCGCGCTACGGAATGCAATTAACAGGTGTGGATGCCACCATTATTCCACAAGCCAGCGCCATCGCACAGCTTGCCGCGCCTTTGTTTGCCGCAGGGCAGGGGCAGGATGCGGCATTGGCATTGCCGCTGTATCTGCGTGACAAGGTTGCACTGAAAATTTCCGAGCGACCATGAATCCCCAATATGAAATCAATCCCGGCTTACATGATATGACGCAGGCCGATCTGGATGCGATATTGTTAATCGAAAAAAGTGTGCATACCGCTCCCTGGACACGCGGTAATTTCGAAGATGGACTACAGAGCAGAAATATTGCCAAAGTGTATACCGTAAAAAATGAAATAATCGGGTATGCAGTATTGATGCAGGCGGTGGATGAGGTGCAATTGCTGAATATCAGCATTGCCATGCAGTATCAGCGACAGGGCTTCGGGATGCGGCTCTTGAGCGAGTTAAAAAATTTAATACGTCATCTGGGAGTGCGACGCATATTGCTGGAAGTGCGGCAGTCCAATCAGGCGGCACGGGACCTATATCAGGCGGCGGGGTTTGTCAAAATCGGTGTGCGACGCGGTTATTACAAGGGTGCCGATGTGGTGGTGGGGCAGACTCTGGAGGCCATTCAAGCCGGGGAAATCATTCCAGCCAGGGAAGATGCAATCATAATGGAATGTTTGCTATAAACGCATGGTTACCAATGAGCCAATATTGAATGTGAACTATCTTTAAATGAACCGAGAAGAGCTAATCCTGCGTGAATTCAATTTGTACCCGTTATGGCGGCTGCGTGGACAAGTTGCGCCTGCGTTTACAGAAGTTGCGGGCAAGGCCACGCAACGCATAGCAGAGCCAGAAAATAATCATACAGGGAACATTGAAGAATTAAGCTGGTTGCAACTAAAGTCAACAGTTCAAAATTGTACGGCATGTTCTTTGCGTGCGGGTTGCACGCAACCTATATTGGGTGCGGGGGGAGAGCAAGCGGATTGGCTGATTATAGGGGATGTGCCGGGTGTAGAAGAAGATATCCAGAATGCACTCTTTGTCGGGCAGGCCGGGATATTATTGGACAACATGCTGGCAGCAATTAAATTAAAGCGCGGCAACAATGTTTACCTCGCCAATCTGATTAAATGTCATCCGCTTGATGGTCGTCCAACTGCAGCTGCAGAAATTGCACAGTGTTTGCCGTACCTTGAGCGCCAGATTACATTGATACAACCCAAGCTGATTGTGGTGCTGGGCAAGTTGGCCGCGTTTGCTTTGTTGGGCTCAAATACTGCGGCAAATACCTTGCGCGGCAGGGTGCATGACTATCACGGCATTCCGTTGATTGTAACTTATCATCCTGATTATTTACTGGGCGCGCCGCTGGAAAAAGCCAAATCCTGGCAGGACTTGCGTTTGGCGATAAGCACCATGCGGGGTGCGGGTGAGGTATAGCCAATCATGACAACTGCAATCCGCCAGAATACCCTGCGACGCGCCTATCTTGTCGCTATGTTGTATGCATGTGCTCGCAAAACTGTTGTCAAACATTAATTGTTGCGGTTGGTTATTGAGCTTACCCACTATGATTATTTCAGTTCTTATGAAGTCACGGAGAACTGGTCGTCTGTTTCCTGTCCTGATTTAACAAAGAACAAGGGGCTGAAATAGATTGGCTTAAATGTTAAGCTGATGGCCGTGGATATAGCTCATTGCAAACCAATACATCAGCACCCGTTAAGGCTGTCCGAATTTTTGGTATCGGAAGCAACCGTCTGATCGGCAGCAGATTGGCCGGGGATGCAGCCCCATTCGGTGAGGCTGGCAAGGTTGTCGTATCCGGCATGTTGAAGCATAGGGGCAGAAATCCTGTTGACGACATCGGGAATTGCTGGAATCGGGCTAGGCGCGCGTTAAGAAAATATAAACGGAACACCCAAACGGCCACTGAAATTATTGCAGGAGAGGCTGATATCGAGTACCCATCTACTTCAGCTTCAATATGAAAATAAATTATCAAGCCAGGTTTTTAGCCCCATTTGGATTGCTCGGCATACGCTGCGATGACGTTGCGTTGAGCGCACTTGAGTTCCTCGGTGCAGGTGCAGCCGCACCAGCCCATACGCCATTGGCCCGCGAAGTGTGCCAGCAATTGGCGGCGTATTTTTCTGATGCCGCTTTTCAGTTTGACTTGCCGCTCCATTTAACGGGCACAGCACATCAAACCAAAGTGTGGCAAGCGATTCGCGACATTCCCGCCGGTCGTACACGGCAATATGGCGAGCTTGCCACCCTGCTACATTCCAGCGCGCGCGCAGTGGGTGGCGCATGTGGCACAAACCCAATTCCCATCGTTATTCCTTGTCATCGCGTGCTGAGTAAATCCGGGTTGGGCGGATTTATGCAACAGCACAATGGCAGTGCACTCGACATTAAACGCTGGTTGCTGAATCATGAGCAACGTTTAAATTCAGTCCCGTGAATAACACTCGCGTTCTGGATGAATTTCTGGATAACTTGTGGCTGCAAGATGGTTTGTCGCGCAATACGCTGCAAAGTTATCGCAGCGATCTGGATAAATTTTTACGCTGGCTGGACAGCCATCATCTGACCAATGAGCAAGGCACATCGCTATTAAACGCCACACAAGCGGACATACAGGGATTCTTGGCTTATTTGGTGAATAAAGAAAAAGCAAAATCCAGCAGCACCAGTCGTGCTGTGTCTAGCCTCAAACGGTTTTATCGGCACCAACTGCACCTCAACAAAATAAATAATGACCCTACCTTAAGAATCGCCAGCACTAAATTGCCGCGCACCTTGCCCAAAACTTTAACGGAGCAGGATGTGGAGCTGATACTTCACGCACCCGACACCGGGAAGCTGCTGGGCGTGCGTGATCGCACCATGCTTGAAGTGCTCTATGCCACGGGGTTGCGCGTCTCGGAACTGGTCGGATTAAGTGTCGCACAAGTCAGCATCAACATGGGTGTAGTACGCGTTATAGGCAAAGGCAACAAGGAACGGTTGGTACCACTGGGGGAAGATGCGCTGGATTGGTTGAAAAAATATCTTGCCTCGACGCGCCCCGAGTTATTGAAAAAAAAGATAAGTGCGGCTTTGTTTGTTACGCAACGCGGCAGCGGCATGACCCGGCAAATGTTCTGGCATCTTATCAAGCGCCATGCCGCGAATGGCGGTCTGACCAAACCTTTATCGCCGCACGCGTTACGCCATGCTTTCGCAACGCACCTATTGAATCATGGCGCAGATTTACGGGTGGTACAACTCCTGCTCGGTCATGCTGATATTTCCACGACACAAATTTACACTCATGTTGCCCGCGAACGCTTGAAACAACTGCATAAAAAAAATCATCCGCGAGGGTGAGCAGTCGGAAATTAAACTGGAATCCATTACCTCGAGTGAGGTACTGGGTGCGGGTGAAATCAGGGATGCCCAACTCGGCACAGACGACCGCAGCTTTAGTCTGACCGCCACCCGCGAAGGGGCGAATCCTGCCGGACGCACTTACATCCTCACCTATTCCGCTACCGATGCTTCCGGCAATAAATCTACTGTCCGCACCCCTGTCACCGTGCCACATGATCGGCGACAGACAATCAAGGAACATGCAAATAAAAAACCGAACAAGCTGCAATTTCTTTCCCTTGATTGGGCGGTGGCTCCCGGTACCAACAATCCGGGCAGCCTTAACGGGTGTTGATGTGTTGTTTTACAATGCGTTATCTTCGCTCTGTTGGCTTAATATTTAAGCTAATCTACTTCATCCCCTAAAATTTTGATTTCACACATTATTTGGCCCAATCAGCTATAGATTTCATGAGCGCTTTTTATGTTTAAAATATCGTGTTCATAACGTGTGAGTCTGCGCAATCCATTGCGCTTTGTTTTAACGGTTTGTTGTGGTCTAATTCTGCCGTATGAATATCCCCTTTAAAACCATAGCCCTGATTGGTAAATTCAGGAATCCAGAAATCACCGAGCCGCTATTGCAGCTCGCGGACTTACTGGCAAATAAAGATATTGATGTGCTGATCGACAAAGATACAGCGGAACACATCAAGCCCAACTCCCACAAAAGAATTGCTCTTGAGCATATGCAAGGGCGCGTTGACTTGGCAATTGTGCTGGGCGGAGATGGCACAATGCTGAATGTCGCCCGCACACTGGGGCCGTTTGGTATTCCATTGGTGGGAATCAATCAGGGGAGAATGGGCTTCCTTACCGATATTTCGCTGGATAATATGCTGCAAATCATCACCTCAATTTTGAATGGTGAGTTTATCAGTGAGCAACGCATGTTGCTTTCCGTCAGCGTGCTGCGCAACAAACAAGAGATATTTAAATCGCTGGCATTTAATGAAATTATTTTGCATCGCGGTGGGGCAAGCGGCATGATTGAATTTGAAGTTCGCATCAACGGTGAGTACTTATACAATCAGCGCGCGGATGGTCTCATCGTCGCCACCCCTACTGGTTCCACAGCTTACGCACTGTCTGCGGGTGGCCCGATACTTCATCCCTCGCTGGATTTAATTGCACTCGTGCCAGTTTGCCCACATATACTCAGCAATCGCCCCATCGTGCTGAACAGTAATTCCATAGTGGAGTTTTCATTGCGTCACACCGCCCATACGCCGGCCTCACACGCCAGATTGCGCGCTGACAGCCACAACCATTTTGATTTGCAGGAGCAGGATCATGTGGTCGTAACGCGCCACCCCTCTACCGCCTGCCTGCTGCACCCCGTAGGGTATAGCTATTTCAACACCCTGCGTGAAAAACTGTTGTGGAATAAAACAATCTGATGCTGAAATTTCTAAGCATCCGCAACTTTGCCATCGTTGAGTTGATTGAACTGGAATTCAATGCCGGCTTCACCGCGCTGACCGGCGAAACGGGCGCGGGCAAATCCATATTGATCGACGCACTCTCGCTGGCACTGGGCGAACGCAGCGATGCAACCATGGTAAGAACCGATTGCGAGCGCGCCGAAATCACTGCCGAATTTAATACCAGCCTCTTACCTTCATTGCAGAATTGGTTGATCGAGCAGGATTTGCAAGGTGATGCCAATACCTGTCTGCTGCGTCGTGTAATAGACAGTAATGGGCGCTCGCGCGGCTTTATTAATGGCAGCAGCGTGACTCTGCAGCAAATGCGTGAGGTGGGTGAGCAATTAATAGATATACACGGTCAACACGCTCATCAATCCTTATTGCGTCCCAACACGCAGCGCGATCTGGTGGATGGTTATGCCGGATTACAAACCAAGGCATCAACCGTGGCACAGCTGTATCGTGAATGGCAATCCCTCGTGCGCCACCGCATACAGATGGAACAAAATAAAGAAGCGGTCGCTGCTGAGCGCGAACTTCTCCAATTTCAATGCCGCGAATTGGCCGCGCTCAACTTTGACGTGGCGGACTGGGTTGAACTGCAGGCCAATCACACCCGCCTGTCGCATGCTGCCAGCCTGCTGGAAACGGCACAATTGGGCGTGGAAATATTGACTGATGCCGACACGGCCTGCCTCACCCAATTGAACACATTGGCTTCCCGCATACGCACCGGACTGGAGTTTGATGCCTCACTCAAAGACACATTAAGCCTTTTGGAAAGCGCGCAAAACGAATTACAGGAAGCAGTCTATGCTCTGCGTCACTACCAGCAGAGCATAGACATCGATCCAAAAAAATCACAGGAACAGGAATTCACCATTGCTGCGGTGATAGGGGCTGCGCGCAAATATCGCGTCACGCCCGAACAATTACCCGAAGTGTTGCAACGCTGCACCGCACGACTTGATGAATTGGAAATGTACGCTGACCCGGATGCACTGGCCCAGCAGGAAAATACCGCCAAAACCAGGTTTGTCGAAGCAGCCCAGGAATTAAGTGTTGCGCGAAAAAAAGCTGCTGCCAAATTATCCAGGGAAATTTCCGCCTCCATGCAAAATTTAGCCATGCAAGGCGGCCAGTTTCTGGTTGCGCTGCACGCCCTGCCAGAAGGCAGCATGGTTGGCCTTGAAACAATCGAATTCCAGGTTTCAACGAATCCCGGCGCACCTCTGCGCGCACTGGCCAAAGTCGCCTCCGGTGGAGAACTGGCGCGCATTAGCCTGGCCATTCAAGTCGCTACCAGCCAGGCTGCAACTGTTCCCACACTAATTTTTGATGAGGTAGATAGCGGGATAGGCGGACGCGTCGCGGAAATCGTCGGGCAACTGCTCAAGCGTTTGGGGCAGAATCATCAAGTCATGTGTGTAACGCATCTGCCACAAGTAGCCGCTACGGCTGATACCCAGCTACAGGTATTCAAATCAACACAAAATGGCGCGACCCTAAGCTCGATCAGCGTGCTTAAGCCTGCGGAGCGTATCGAGGAAATTGCACGCATGTTGGGGGGGGTTAAAATAACCGATGCCTCCCGCAAGCATGCAGCTGAAATGTTGGGGCGGTCTAATTAAGTACATACCACTGCAACACAGCCCTGCCCCTGTTGATGTATTATTCTGCCCGTAGCATCTCAACCGTTATCAACCAAAATTCTCTATGTATATAAAGCTAATCTTTGTTGCGTTGCTGCTGAGTGCATGCGGCAACACATCCACCCCAAGGCTGCCGTCCTTCACGCCACACAAAATGGACATACGCCAGGGGAATTTAATTACCCCCGCCATGCGCGAAAAACTCAAACCGGGCATGTCTCGCACACAAGTTCGCAGCATTCTCGGCACACCGCTTATCAACGATGCCATGCACCAGTCACGCTGGGACTATGTCTATCGCCTTGAAAAAAACTATAAGCTCGTCGATCAGCAACACTTGATCCTTCTTTTTGATAATGATCGCCTGAAGCAAATAGATGACAGCGGCATGCCACCGCTTGCGTCTGTGCCTGATGTGCCTTCTACCCAACAAAACGAGAGCATCCGTAATGAATAAAATAAAAGTTGTAATCGCAGGTTGCAGTGGGCGCATAGGGCGCATTCTGCTGGAAAATGTGCAGAAATCAGATGACTTGGTATTGCATGGCGCGTTAGATCACACCAGCAGCGAACAGGTGGGTCGGGATGCCGGCGAAATAACAGGCATTCCGTGCGGCGTGAAAATCACATCAGACATCGCATCTGCATTGCGAGGTGCCGATGTATTAATAGACTTTACCCGCCCCGAGGGTACCTTGCATCACCTGAGCTTCTGTCAGGAGCTGGGGGTTGGAATGGTGATCGGCACCACAGGGTTTAATGCCGGGCAAAAAGAACAATTACGCGCCGCCTCCAAAAATATCGGCATCGTGTTTTCCCCCAACATGAGCGTGGGCGTGAATCTAACTTTCAAACTGCTTGAGGTAGCCGCCAGAATTCTTGATAAAGGATATGACATAGAAATCATCGAAGCACACCATCGGCACAAGGTGGATGCACCATCCGGCACGGCGCTCGGCATGGGTGAAGTCATTGCCAGAACACTGAGCCGCAACCTGGATGAATGCGCGGTGTATGGTCGCTCGGGAGTAACTGGCGAGCGCGATCCCTCAACCATAGGCTTTGCCACCATACGCGGCGGCGATATTGTGGGCGACCATACGGTTTTATTTGCCGGCACGGGCGAGCGCATTGAAATTTCCCACAAGGCCAGCAGTCGCACCACCTTTGCGCTGGGAGCCTTGCGTGCTGCACGCTTTTTGCAAACACACCCGGCGGGTATGTACGACATGCAGGATGTGCTGGGGCTGAAATAAGCGGGGGTTCATCTGCACTACAACAAACACCCAACAAATATTGCCAACCCCGCCGCGTCTTCGTATATAATGCGCGCCTTTTATTTGTAACCAATTTTACCCAGAAACATTACCGAGGAATATTATGGCCAATACAGCACAAGCCAGAAAACGCGCCCGTCAGGCGGACAAACAACGCGAACACAACACCAGCCTGCGCTCGGAGTTGCGCACTGCGATTAAAAAAGTGATTAAAGCCATAGAAGGCGGCGACAAAGCCGTCGCGCAAGCCGCATTTGTCGAATCCACCAGCGTGGTTGACTCGATTGCCGACAAAAAAATCATTCACAAAAACAAAGCATCGCGTCATAAAAGCCGTCTGTCTGCAGCCATCAAGGCCATGGCGTAAGCCAACTTCTGTTTCTTATCCACTCGCTAAAACTGGCTTCTCGCAATAAGTGAATCTGCTGCACGCCAAACCGGGCTTTCGGCAACAAAACAGGTATGCCGTAGCACGCCGCCAGTCTGAAGTGGCAACATTCCGACCGCCCTATCAACCCGTACAACAGATAAAACCCAACTTCCTCTTGCACGCACGGGACGAGTTGGCTCAATATACGTTTTTTAATTAAATCAGTAATGGCGGCTATGCCTCCATCTGCCATTGTATATGTCACACTTGATGAACACTTACGCAAGACTGCCCGTTGCCTTCACACATGGCGCAGGCGCATGGCTATGGGACAACAAAGGCAAGCTTTATCTGGATGCAATGTCCGGCGTGGCGGTCAACAGTTTGGGGCACGCCCACCCGCAATTTATTGCCGCGCTCAATGCGCAACTGGGCAAATTAATCCA
>JBEBGP010000354.1:0-5339 GCA_040081045.1 Candidatus Nitrotoga sp. | reverse complement strand
CTCTTAGAGCATGAGTAATTTCGCGACTCGGATTATTCATTGGCATCATCAGCATGGACGCCACCATTTGCCTTGGCAGGGCGCTGATGCATATCGGGTGTGGTTGTCTGAAATCATGTTGCAGCAGACCCAGGTCGCAACCGTCATTCCCTACTATCAGCGGTTCGTGGATCGTTTTCCCAACCTCCGTGATATTGCACAAGCCAGTGAAGAAGAAGTGCTGGAGTATTGGAGCGGGCTGGGCTATTACTCACGCGGAAGGAACTTACATCGTGCAGCGCAACAAATCATGCGGCAGCATGGCGGCATATTCCCCAATTTATATTCAGACATACTTGCCCTGCCCGGTATAGGCCGATCCACTGCGGCTGCAATCAGCGTCTTTGCGTTTCAGCAACAGCAGGCAATTTTGGATGGCAATGTTAAGCGTGTGTTGGCGCGCTTCTGTGCAATTGAAGGGTATACGGGCGATAAAAAAATAGAAGCGAAATTGTGGCAACAAGCCGAGTGGCTTTTACCGCAAAAAGAAATTAAAACTTATACGCAGGGGCTAATGGATTTGGGCGCGCTTATTTGCACGCGCAGTAAACCACAATGTGTGCGTTGTCCTTTGCATGAAAATTGTGCTGCCTATCAGCAACAGCGTGTCGCCAGTTTACCCACACCGCGCCCGCGAAAAATGCTGCCGGAAAAATTCAGCGTCATGTTATTGCTTATCAGCGGCAACCAAGTTTTACTGGAGAAGCGCGCAGGCAGCGGAATATGGGGCGGCCTGTGGTGTTTGCCCGAAATAGAGCAGGGCCGGGATGTAGATGCTCACTGTACTCGGCACCTGGGTTTGGAGGGTAAGCAGCCCTATGTAAGCCTGCCGATGTTTGCGCACTCGTTTACACACTTTAAGCTGCACATCACGCCGCTACTTCTGTATTTGCCAAGCAAGCCCGGGCAAATAAGCGAACCGGGCAAGTTGTGGATTAATCTTGAAGATGCGCTGGGCGCGGCAATCCCCACACCGGTGCGAAAAATATTGAAGTCGGTAAAAATGCTGAAGCAGGAATAAAAGCTCCGAAAATAAATGGGATTTTTACGTAGTAGTCGGGAAGTACGACTATAACAACGATGCCGAAATCCCCATTAAATAAGGATTGTGTGTTTTCATAAACACTGCTCTTGCCATGTAATCCGTGTCTCTTATTCAATTTCCAGTTAAATAAGCCCATGACCGAAATTTCCTATAATGATCGAGGTGGCTCATGGCAAGATTGGCAGGTGTGTATGAATTTCTGGAGGATGCGGTGCTTGAGCGACTTGTTAAATTTTTTTATTGCATAGAATGCAGGCCAATCATATTTCCTTCAGTGTCATAGCCTAATGTAATATATCCGTATTGGCCTATAGAAAATTTTGATTTTTTAATTTTGCCGCCGGAGGCTTTTATTTTTTCTTCTTCTTGCGCGCAGTCCTCACAGCTAAAGTAAATAATTATGCTATTTCTTGCCGGCGAAAATCCCGTCATATTGACCAAAGCTCCCGACGCACCAAATTCATTCATCGCCACGGGGAAGGACCACATTTCAATTTCCGGCGAATACATTTTAATTTCCGGTGAATTAAGTCTCTCTAACTTTACCGAAAAAACGGATTCGTAAAATTTCTTTGCTCTTTCCATGTTGTCCACATATATTTCGAACCAACCAACAGGATTTGAAATCATTGCAACTCTCCTTTTTAATGAGGTGGATTTAAGTTCGAAGTACAACAGCCAACAGTGACCCACTGTAGCGCATTCCCACCCAGGACATCTTCATGTGGTAATCGCCCCCCTGGCACTATGCGTGGTCGGCGGTTGAAGCGTTGCCACGTCTTGCCCCTGCTCATCAGTGACAGGCGGGAAACAACCATTCTAACTTTAACGCATTATGCGATAATTCGTACACGCAAAACTGAATTTTTAGAAGTGCCCTATGAAATTAAAATTAGGAAAATTAAGAAATGGATGGGATATGAAATTGGCACACAAGAAATTACTCATGATAGTTATTACTGCACTGGGTTGGGTTGGGTTGGGTGAGGTTGGCTTGCCTGTGGCTCATGCCGCAGACGAGCAGGACGTGTCTAAAATTAAATGGTCAGCAAATGCCGGTTTGGGTTATGACGGCAACGCCTACCGTACGCACAGCGGGATCTATGTGGACCACTCTATAGCGCGAAATGGATTTCCGGCAATAAATGCCCCGACTATTGTCCCCGTGATTCAGTCCGGTTTCTTTGTGCCATTTGATTTGCGGGGGAAATATTTATCCAACAGGGGTGTCGGTGTCAGCCTCGCTGCTAGAGCGAATGCGGATGGTCGCTTTTATTTGGAGCCGAGCCTAACCAATGCCAACAGGCATAAACTGATCGGTGGCATTGGAATTAATAATTTGCTGACGCGTAAGGGTAGGCGCGAAGAATCGATTTATGCGGGCGCAATTGTTGGGCGCGTGAAGAATTTTTTTTATGATCGTGATACGGGTCAAGCATGGATGATCGGTCGTGGTGCCGATAAAGATATCTCCATGCGTGAAAGCTATAGGGTACTGGGTTTAGAAGGACGATATAAAAATGAAATGGGTGACATTCGCTATGGCGTACAAGGCAAATTAGAAGATCGCACGCATGATGATCCTGTAGTGAGTGACAATTTCAGCAACACCTATATAAGATTTGGCGGCCATGCAGAAGCTAAAGTCATTGCGGACAGTAGTCTGAAATTAACCTACCAGTATAGCTTCCGGGATTTTAAGGAGCGCAACTCCCGCGATTTAACTGGCAGGCGCCGTAATGCCAATGGCATCCTGCAGTGGTCTGATAACAGCTACAGGGCTTCATTACGCAATAAATTGGGCACCAATATAATTGTGTATCTGGATTACGGTTTGACCATGCGCGCTGACAATTTTCAAGGCTATGATGATTTTACTGAGCACAAATTCGGAATCCGGCTGGACTACGAGCTAGGAGACGTGTGGCGTACTCGTATAGCCATGGCCAAGGTTGATGTGAATTATGATAATGCGTTGGCATTCAATACAATTTGTAATGTAACCTGTCCCAGCGCGATTGGGCAGCCACGCTTAACAGAAAGCCGCATCGATGCAAATATCAGAACCGAGTACAAGCTGAACAAGCAACAATCCGTGTGGGTAGCAGTAGATTACTCATCGGTTGATACCAACGATCTGCGCTATGACTACTCGCGTAACCAGTTCATGGTCGGGGGAAAACGGGCGTTTTAATCCGGGCAATCCGGTAACGCGCAAGTTGTAAAATTCCAGAGGCATTCATTAGTGGTTAATAAGGCCGTGTCGGGGGTTCTGTGTGTTCGAGTCACTGTTAAAATTCACGGCATCCTCAGACTAAATCCGTAAAGCGTTCGCCAATAGTGCCTTACGTCAGAAACATATTGCACTCCATTGATCTGTGAGGGGCGCAAATGCAGCAGAAAGAATTGGGGTAGGGAGTCTATGGCTTGAGGCGGATCAGGCGGTATGCTTGCCAGATGGAAGCGGGGTAGGCAGGCAAGCCGCGAATCGGCTGCTCGCAAAACATCACCGCAGCGGCTCCCCGGCGGTTGGCAGCAACTTTATCAACAAGCCCGTGGCATCGTTGCTGTGTCGGCCAACCCAAGCCGCGCATCCGGCGGCGAACCGAATTCTGGTCTGCCGAAGTCATGATCAAGCTACACACACTGCGCCTGAGCTACCCCAGCCGGGCGTGCCGAACTCAAATAAGTCCAACCCGTCAGGCTCAAAGTGGTGTATCGCAACCCCCCACCCGCGCAAGCCAGAAGACTTGACGGCACCCTGTCCGGGGCAATGTATTGGCGGCAGACACGCGTTTTGGGATTCAGCGTTTGAAGTGATAACATTGCGCCATATTTTTTAACGTAAATTTTAAGGAAAAGGTATGGCAGGTCATAGCAAGTGGGCAAATATTCAGCATCGCAAGGGCAAGCAGGATAGCAAGCGTGGAAAAATCTTCACGCGGCTGATTAAAGAAATAACCGTGGCGGCCAAACTCGGAGATAGCGATCCGGCAGGCAATCCGCGCCTGCGTTTGGCGATAGAAAAAGCCTATGCGCAGAACATGCCCAAGGACAATGTCGAGCGTGCTATTAAACGTGGCAGCGGTGAGCTGGAGGGAGTGGATTATCAGGAGTTGCGATATGAAGGTTACGGCATCAATGGTGCGGCGGTGCTGGTGGATTGCATGACTGACAATAAAACACGCACCGTGGCTGATGTGCGCCACGCCTTCAGCAAACACGGTGGCAATCTGGGGACAGATGGCTCGGTTGCGTTTTTATTCAAGCATTGCGGACAAATGATTTTTGCGCCGGGCACAGACGAGAATGCCCTCATGGAAGTGGCACTGGATGCGGGCGCAGAAGACGTGATAAGTCATGATGATGGCAGCATCGAAGTGATCACCGCACCCTATGACTTTATGGAAGTGAAGCAGCGTTTGGAAGCTGCCGGACTCAAACCAGAGATGGCTGAAATCACCATGAAGCCCGAAACCGAAGTGGTGTTCACAGGCGAGGATGCCGTAAAGATGCAAAAATTATTGGACGCGCTGGAAAGTCTGGATGATGTGCAAGAGGTGTATACCAATGCAGTGATCGGGGAATAACAAATCATCATGGAAACTATTGCGCTTGACATCACTGTGTTGCATGCCTGTTCGCAATCCTCATGTACACAACGTACACTCCGGGTGCCTACAATCATGCGCCTTGTTCTGTCTGCACTCACGACGTTTTCAAAATGATTTGGGTATTCTAGTTATGCGTATTCTCGGTATTGACCCCGGCCTGCGCGCTACCGGTTTTGGCATATTAGATCAACTCGAAAATAAACTAATTTATGTCGCCAGCGGCTGTATAAAAACGCCCGTGGGCGAGCTGCCGGAGCGATTAAAGGTCATACTCAATTCTCTTGGTGAAGTCATCGCGCAATATCAGCCGCAGCAAGTGGCAGTGGAAAAAGTATTTGTGAATGTGAATCCGCAATCCACGTTGCTGCTCGGGCAAGCGCGCGGCACAGCAATCTGTGCGGCCTTGCTGGCGAATCTACCGGTCGCGGAATATACTGCCTTGCAGGTCAAACAGGCCGTGGTCGGCAACGGTCATGCCAAAAAAGAACAGGTGCAGGACATGGTGCAGCGGCTATTGGTATTATCAGGCGCACCCAGCCCGGATGCGGCGGATGCGCTGGCTTGCGCGATTTGCCACGCCCACGGCGGGCAGGGTCTGGGTGGGTTGGTAACGGCCGGGTATCGCATGAAGAAAGGGAGAT
>JBEBGP010000308.1:0-5386 GCA_040081045.1 Candidatus Nitrotoga sp. | reverse complement strand
GCGTCAGGGTTTAGGCATCGGTGGGACACGAGGTTCGATAGGTCAGCCCTGGTTTGTGGCAGAAAAAAATATTCAGGAAAATCAGTTAATCGTGGTGCAGGGACACACTCACCCGACACTGCTATCGCAACATCTCAATGCGCTGGAGATGCACTGGATAAGTACTCAAGTGCCGGATTTGACACGCAGCTACGCGGCTAAAACTCGCTATCGACAAGCTGATGCAATTTGCTGTATCACCAGTTTATCCGGAGATATTGCAGAAATGGATTTTAGCGAAGCGCAATGGGCGGTTACACCCGGACAATCAGTAGTGCTTTATGACGGAGAAGTTTGCCTGGGTGGGGGAATTATTCAACACTCTGTTTAGAGTTTGTTGACAATCATGCGACGGATGCGAACAGGGGAAATCGGGATGCAGTGCAAGGCGCGAGAGACGCGGTTTGGTCATTCCAAATAAGGAGTGAGCAACGCCGCAATGCGCCCGATTCTCCTGTTTCCGGAGGATTGCCGCCCGATGGGATGCCTGCCGCGTTGTCGGCTTGCCAAGGGAGCAGCCATTGGCTGTGCCCTCCGCCTTGCATTCATCTCCATCGAGCGAGCAACGCATCTCGCCGGATAATTGTCAACAGACTCTGGTACACACGAGCCTCCACCGGGAAGAGCTTTCACGTAAAATACCTGTTTTCTGTTGTAAGATATTGTCATGACCTCACTTTCCTCTCTCACGGCTCTTTCCCCGCTTGATGGTCGCTATCACAGCAAAGTTCAGGCTCTGCGCCAGCACTTCAGCGAGTTTGGTTTAATCCGTTATCGGGTGTTAATTGAGGTTGAATGGCTCAAGGCTCTAAGCGCGGAGCCTGGCATTACTGCCAGGAAGACATCACCGTTTGCGCCATTTTCCAACACCGCCATCATGCGACTGGATGCGTTGTGCGCGCAGTTCAATGAAGCCGACGCGGCACAAATCAAAGAAATTGAAAAACGTACCAACCACGATGTTAAAGCCATTGAATATTGGTTGCGCGAAAAATTATTATTGTTTCCAGAAACTGCACAGGCATCGGAATTTATCCATTTTGCCTGTACCTCGGAGGACATCAATAATTTAAGTCACGCGCTGATGTTAAAGGCCGGACGCGATACAGTGATGTTGCCTGCACTGGATGAAGTAATCCATCGTTTGCGTGAGTTGGCGCATCAACTGGCCGATTTACCGATGCTGTGTCGCACGCACGGACAAACCGCCACGCCCAGCACCTTGGGTAAGGAAATGGCAAACGTGGTGCATCGCTTATTGCGCGCACGCGCGCTGCTGGCCAAGGTTGAAATTCTGGGAAAAATAAATGGTGCAGTGGGTAACTACAACGCGCATCTGGCAGCCTATCCAGACGTGGATTGGGCGGCGCTAGCCGAGCGTTTTGTCCATGCGCGCGGCATCACTTTTAATCCCTATACCACGCAAATTGAGCCGCATGATTACATGGCTGAAATGTTTGATGCCTATGCCCGCATTAATACAATTTTGATCGACTTGAACCGCGACATCTGGGGCTATATTTCACTGGGGTATTTCAAGCAAAAAGTGGTAGCGGGCGAGGTCGGTTCTTCCACCATGCCACATAAAGTCAACCCGATTGATTTCGAAAATTCCGAAGGAAATTCAGGCTTAGCGAATGCATTATTGCGTCATCTCTCGGAGAAATTGCCCATCTCGCGCTGGCAGCGCGATCTAACCGATTCTACCGTGCTGCGTAATATGGGTGTGGCACTGGGCTACACCTCGCTGGCTTATGAATCATGTATAAAGGGCTTAAATAAACTTGAAGCCAATCCACAGCGCATGGCAGAAGATTTGGATAAAAGCTGGGAAGTGCTGGCTGAACCCATTCAAACGGTGATGCGACGCTACAATATTGCCAATGCCTACGATAAACTCAAAGACATGACACGCGGTCAGAACGGTATTACCCGCGAAAACCTGCATGCTTTTATCGACACGTTGGATATTCCTGCCGCAGAAAAACAGCGTTTGCATAAATTAACCCCGGCAAATTACATCGGCATGGCGGCTAACTTATCAAAATGGATTTGACCCCAGTTATAATAGCCAAGTTATCCGTAACACCCTTGACTGCTCACTTAAGCAATCCAAATTAATCAGCACAACTATCTTATTCGTACTTACCGCCACGCTGTTGTTCACCGCATGTTCACCCAAGCCGTCGGCTGAAGAAACCGCCGCACAAACAAAAGCGATTGTCGAAAAAGCAGCTGCAGATGCGAGGGCTGAATTGCTCGCTGAACAAGCCAAGCAAAAAGCCATTACCGCAGCAGTGAAAAAAGAAGTTCAAGCACAGCAGCGTGCCGCAGCAAAAGAAAAAGTGGCCAGTAAATCTGCAATATGTGCGAATTGTGGCGTAGTATCAGCCGTGAACATTATTGAGGCAAAAGGAAAAGGCACGGGCATAGGAGCAGTTGCGGGCGGCGTGGTCGGCGGATTGATCGGCAATCAAATTGCCAAACACTCGGACAACCAAAAGGCTGCAACGGCTGTTGGTGTGGTGGGTGGCGCGTTGGTTGGCAATCAAGTAGAAAGATCAGTCAAGAAAACGACTACCTATGACATCGTTGTGCAGATGGATAATGGCACCACACAAACCATTAACCAAGCCACTGATCCTATTTTAACAGTTGGACAAAAAGTTAAAATTGAAAATGGTGTAGTCGTAAAAAACTAAGTTTTATAAGACTGTCCAACAAAAAATAAAGGGGCACAAGCCCCTTTATTTCTACCACAATGTTTTATGGCAACTGGCTTCACTCATCCAACAATGTAACGGAAGCAACAGCTGTCGCCTTATTAATCTCCAGCTGTACAACGCAATACTCATTGCTGGGGCTGGTCGGCGTGGGATCATCCGCACAACTGCAACCGCTCAATATTCCCTGATAAAAAATACCCGCCTTGACCTGCACTGAATTTTCCAACTCATTTACACTGATTATCATCGCCGAAATTGGATCGTCTGTAACAAAATTTCCCTTTGATAACCCGCGTTGCAAGGGTAATTCGTGGTGACCTAAATGCACAAGTTCCTGCTTGAGTGCATCCTTAAAACTCGGCGAGTGGAGCTGCGCCATTGATAGGCCAAGTTTAATCATAAAGTCATTTATTTACTTGCCTAGCACACTCGGCCAGCGGCGGGGGTGATTTAACTCCAATTCCGACCTTCTGCAAGCTAAAAGCTCGTAAAAAGTATGTCGAACACTGATTTCACCCTTGCAAAGCAACGCGTATGTGGCTCTCAAAGTAAGACTTTTTCATCCAACAATTAAAATGTAAATCGATTGGGCTGAAGCGCGTTTTTTAGCGGCACAACAACTGTTTCAAATAGCGTGACATATTCGAATTGATCGGGCGCCGTATGGGTAACCAGGCGCGCTTTCATCACCGGAGCATCTCCCACGATAGCAAATAAACGCCCGCCAATATTCAAACTCTGCAAAAATACTTCCGGCAAAACAGGCACAGAACCGGTTAACACAATGACATCATAATTACCCGACCAGGCCTGCGCAGCATCGCCAAGCTGCAGCGTGACATTATCGATACCATGCACGGATAAATTCTTCTCGGAAAAAGCATGTAACTCCGGGACGATCTCAACGCTGACTACATGCCCAGCCAAGCGCGAAAGCAACGCGGCAAAATAACCACTGCCACCCCCCACTTCCAGCACCGTATCATGGCGCAAAAGCTTGAGCGATTGCAAGACACGTGCCTCCAGTTTCGGCTGCCACATAAACGCACCGTGACCCAATGGAATTTCCAAATCCATAAACGCCAGATTCGTTTGCGCGGGCGGCACAAACTGTTCACGTTTCACTTTACTCAACAACTCCAACACCCGCATGTCCAAAACGTCCCACGGGCGGATTTGCTGCTCAACCATATTAAAACGCGCTTGTTCGATACTGGTCATGGGCATTTTTTTATTCCTGATTAAATTACGATACACAATTAAAATTGCAGTACAGCCAAAATTCTTCGCAACCGCGCCTTCAGTATAACAAGCTGGCGGACTCTGCTCAATGTTGCCAAACAACCATCAATGAACCAATTTCCATTTTAATGCCTCACCCGCCCGCAACGGAATTAAACGATGCTCGCCAAACGCAAGCGTAGCCGGCACTTGCCATAATTCCCGCCGCAAAATAACCCGTTGGGTATTGCGTGGCAGTCGATAAAAATCTGCTCCAAAAAAACTGGCGAACCCCTCCAGTTTATCCAGCGCGTGAACCTCATCAAATGCCTCGGCATACAGTTCCAAAGCAGTGTGTGCCGTGTATATACCGGCACAGCCACAGGCGCTTTCCTTGGTGTGCTGCGCGTGCGGGGCACTGTCCGTGCCAAGAAAAAATTTGGAACTGCCACTGGTTGCAGCTATTAATAATGCCTCACGATGACGTTCGCGCTTGAGCACGGGCAGGCAATAATAATGAGGCCGTATGCCACCTTGAAACAACGCATTGCGGTTATATAACAGATGATGCGCGGTAATCGTTGCAGCGATTGTGGTGGGCGTTTCCATCACAAATTGCGCCGCATCTTGTGTGGTGATGTGTTCAAATACAACACGCAATTTTGGTAGATCGCGCAGCAGAGGTTGCAGTACCCTCTCAATAAATACTGCCTCACGGTCAAATACATCCACCATAGGGTCGGTCACTTCACCATGCACCAGCAACGGCATGTCGACGCGCTGCATTTCTTCCAGCACCGGATATACTTTGCGCAGGTCGGTGACTCCCGCTTCGGAATTGGTGGTAGCGCCCGCCGGATAATATTTTACTGCGTGAACAATACCACTTTGCTTGGCTGTGCGAATTTCCCGCGGTGTCATGTTGCCAGTTAAATACAAGGTCATCAGCGGTTCAAACTTCATCCCGGCGGGCACAACGGCCAATATCCGTTCTCGATACGCAGCAGCTTGCAACACAGTAGTGACTGGCGGTTTAAGATTCGGCATGATAATCGCGCGTGCAAATTGGCGTGTCGTATCCGGTAACACAGAGCGCATCAAAGCATCATCGCGCAGATGTAAATGCCAGTCGTCGGGGCGAACGATATTAATTGTCATGCGGCATTTTACCAGAGCATAGGTTTATTCATCATGCACTGAAATTAAGACGTGCAGTGTCCTGCTGCGCGCGGTCAATGTTGGCAATAATACACAAAGTACAATGTGCCACTTAAAATCGGCGCGTCCTCATTTCCGCCCAATGGATTATCTAAGTTAAACTTATCCCCTTTACAGAAAAACGTTGTTCGCGATGTCACAACACCACATTGCCATACTCGCTGACGGCAGCATGAGTCCTA
>JBEBGP010000340.1:0-5408 GCA_040081045.1 Candidatus Nitrotoga sp. | reverse complement strand
CTATGAAATAACCGGTGGTTCGGTGCTGTTTGAGGGGCAAGATTTATTTGCGCTGGAGCCCGAGGAGCGCGCGCGCGCGGGTGTGTTTTTAGCGTTTCAATATCCGATAGAAATTCCGGGTGTGGGCAACGGCCAATTTTTGCGTCTTGCGTACAACACCCTGCAAACCCGGCGCGGTCATGAAGTATTAGACCCGCTAGAGTTTGATGATTTCGTGCGCGAGAAAATGAAGTTGCTGGAAATGAATCCGGATTTTCTGGATCGCAGTGTCAACGAAGGGTTTTCCGGTGGCGAAAAAAAGCGCAACGAGATTTTACAAATGGCGATACTCGAACCGCGGCTGGCTATTCTGGATGAGACGGATTCCGGCCTCGATATTGATGCGCTACGCATTGTGGCACAGGGTGTAAACCATCTAACCAACAGGGATAACGCCACCATTATGGTGACGCATTATCAGCGTTTATTGAATTACATCGTGCCGGATTTTGTACATGTGATGGAAGCGGGACGCATTATAAAAAGCGGCGGCAAGGAGTTGGCGCTGGAGTTGGAGTCGCGCGGCTATGATTGGATACAGCCCGATCCGGAAGTGAGTTCCCAATCCAAAGCAACCGCACGGATAGCGGCATGAGCGTAGCGGTAACTCATCAAACCCAGCCTGCGAAGGGTTACTTGGCCACCCTGTTGGCCGGGCGTTTGTCTGCGCCCGGTATGGCCCCCCATATTTTAACTGCATTGCAGGTTGCTGCAGTAGAGCGGGTGAGCGCGTTGAGTGTGCCCAGCACACGTGATGAAGAATGGCGTTTTACTGATATTTCCCTGTTAACAAAATTATCGTTTCAGCCCGTGACCGCAAGGTCTACGCTGCAGCTTGCGGATATTGCACGCTTTATCATAGCTGAGGCAGGTGCGCGTTTGGTATTTGTGGATGGCGTGTACGCCCCCCATTTGTCGCGCACAGAGCAGGCGGCAGGGGTGACTGTAACGAATCTTGCGCACATACTTGAAAAATCACCCGCCCACGCTGACGCGCGCGTCGCTGCGCATCTGGGGCAATTGGCCGAATATAAAGATAATGTATTCGCCGCATTGAACACCGCCTGCATGAGCGATGCGGCACTCGTTTTGTTGGCGCGCGACACCGCCGTGCGGCAGCCGATACACCTGTTATTTATCGCGACCAAACAAAGTGCAGTCAGTTATCCACGCTGCCTGATCCGCGCCGAGGCAGGCAGCACAGCAACCGTCGTGGAAGATTATGTATCTTTGCAGGATGAGGCGTATTTCACCAACGCGGTCAGCGAAGTTTCGCTGGCGGATGATGCGCAGGTGCATCACATTCGCGTGCAGCGCGAAGGGATGGATACGTTTCATATTGCCAACTGTGCGGTGACCCTGGCGCGTGGCAGCTGTTATCGATCGGTAAGTGTGGCGACGGGTGCGCGTATTTCCCGCTACAACTTGAATGTGCTGCAAGCCGCCGAAGGCGGAGAATGCACGGTCGATGGACTGGCGCTCATCGCCGGGCGACAGTTGGCCGATACGCATACCTGCGTCGATCATGCCAAGCCGCATGGTATCAGTCGGCAGTTGCATAAATGCATAATCGGTGGCAGTGCGCACGCCGTGTTTAACGGCAAGATTATGGTCAGGCCGGGCGCACAGCGCGCGGATTCACAACAAACCAACCGTAATTTGTTGCTCACCAGTCGCGCTCAGGTGGATACCAAGCCGCAATTGGAAATTTTTGCAGATGACGTGAAATGCACGCATGGTGCGACGGTCAGTCAGTTGGATGGCGAAGAAGTTTTTTATTTGCAAAGCCGCGGACTGACCGATGCGGTGGCGCGCAATCTGCTGACCTATGCGTTTGGTGCAGAAATTTTGGAGCGCATTCCCGTCGCATCACTCAAACACCAGCTCGAACGGGCCGTGCTTGAGCAGACCGGAATTAAGCAGACTGGCTTGGAACTCTTGAAATGCCCCACAAGGGGACAATGAAAGTGATGAAAGCAACGCCAAACTCTCCCATCATGCCGAATACAACAAAACTATCCGCCGGTACTTTTGACCTGCCGCTATTCAATATAAACAAGATACGCGCGGATTTTCCGATTCTGAACGTGCAAGTCGAAGGCAAGCCGCTGGTCTATCTGGATAACGCTGCATCCGCACAAATGCCGCAGCAGGTGATTGATCGACTGGTGCGTTATCAAAGCACGCAACACGCCAACATTCACCGTGCCGTGCATTATTTATCCGAGTTGGCCACCGCCGAATATGATGAAGCGCGGCGCAAGGTGCAGCGTTTTATCAATGCCGGTGATGAGCGCGAAGTGATTTTTACCAGCGGCACGACCGAGGCTATCAACCTGGTGATGCACGGCTATGGCCGAAAATTTATTGGCGCGGGTGACGAAATTATTATCAGCACATTGGAGCATCACTCCAACATCGTGCCCTGGCAGATGCTGGCGGAAGAGCGCGGCGCAAAAATTCGCGTCGTGCCCATCAATGACGCAGGTGAGTTGCAGCTTGATGCGTATATGAATCTCTTTAACGAACGCACAAAATTTGTCAGCTTGATTCATGTGTCGAATGCGCTGGGCACGATCAATCCCGTTAAAAAAATGATAGCTTACGCACATGACCGTGGCGTGCCCGTGCTGGTGGATGGTGCGCAGGCCGTGCCGCACATGAAGGTTGATGTGCGGGATTTGGATTGTGATTTTTACGCATTTTCCGGCCATAAATTATGCGGCCCCACGGGCATTGGTATTCTGTACGGCAAGGCGGCATTGCTGGAGCGTATGCAGCCATTCAAGGGCGGTGGCGACATGATTTTGTCGGTGACTTTTGAAAAGACCACGTACAACACCATCCCGTATAAATTTGAGGCAGGCACGCCACCCATCGCGGCGGCGATTGGTCTGGGCGCGGCGCTGGATTATTTATCCGCGATTGGCATGGAAAACATCGCGGCGCACGAACGCGCCCTGTTGCAATACGCCACTGAACAAGTCAGCCGGATACCCCGTGTGCGTATTGTCGGCACTGCCCGCGACAAGGCTGCGGTGCTGTCATTCGTGATGGAACACATTCATCCGCATGATGTCGGCACGCTGCTCAATCAGGAGGGCATTGCGGTGCGTACCGGCCATCATTGCGCGCAGCCTGTCATGCAGCGCATGGGTATCCCCGCGACATCACGCGCTTCATTTGCGTTTTACAACACGCGGGCGGAAGTGGACGCGCTGGTGGCGGGCATACGCATGGTGCAGAAAGTGTTCGAATAATGGCTAATCCCAAGGCGTTGTATCAGGAGGTGATTCTCGACCACAACAAGAAGCCGCGTAACTATGGTGTTGTTGAGCGAGCCAGTCATCATGCCGAAGGCCATAATCCCTTGTGCGGGGATCATCTCTCCATCACGCTGGCGATAGCGGACGAAAATATCCAGAACATTGCATTTAACGGCGAGTCCTGCGCAATTTGCAAGGCCTCGGCCTCCATGATGACCGTTGCGGTAAAAGGAAAATACAGAGCCGATGCCGAAATTTTAATCGGGGAATTTCTGGCGATGGTTACCGGCAAGCTGGATTTAAATATTCCCGACCAAAAAGAAAAATTGGCGCATATCGGGCGCCTGGCAGTGTTTGCCGGCGTGCATGATCTGCCCACCCGGGTGAAATGTGCCATCCTCCCCTGGCACACGCTGCATGCGGCTTTTGCCTCGGTCCCACAAGGGGACAATGTCGAGAAGGTTTCTACCGAAGCGGACAATGATCCCATGCACCTGCCTGTGGGTAATGCGTAAATTAAATAAATCGCAAAATTTTAGACAACAACCATGCCAAAAATTGCTGATATAGAAGATACGCCCAACCCGAACGCGGTCAAGTTTGTACTCAAGGAACCGCTAAGCTGGGGTATCGCGCATTCCTATGAAAATGCCGAGCAGGCCAAAGTTGATCCCTTGGCCGCGGCATTATTTGCGATCGAACATGTCAGCAACGTTTTTTATGTGGATCGCTGGCTGACCGTGACGCAGGACGGTGAGGCCGACTGGCCGGAGTTGACACGCTTGGTTGCGGTGCCGATTCGCGCCGCACCGGCGGCAGATGCCCAAACTGCGGTTACTGTTGCGGCGGCATCCGAGGCGCTGGAAGCATTAAGTCCGGAAGATAAAGCGCGCGTGGCGGCGATCAGCGCGCTGCTCGATTCCGACATACGCCCCTATCTGCAAGGTGATGGCGGCGATTTGTATATAGTCAATCTGGATGGCAACCTGCTCAGCGTGCATTATCAAGGAGCCTGTGGTACCTGCCCCAGCTCAATCTCCGGCACGCTGCGTGGGGTGGAAAATCTGGTGCGGATCATAGAGCCCAATATGATTGTGGTGGCAATTTAACAGCTGCGCTCGGCATAACAGTGTTGCTCAAAGATTCGGAATGCTCATTGGCAATTGAGCCAACTCCGCTTCCTCATCTTTTTGCGCCTTGTTCTGCCTTCGCTCGCGATGTTTTTAGTGCGCTAAAGTTTGGGTAATTAATTTGTTGAACAGGTCGAAGAGAAAGAACTATGGCTATCTCGAAAAATACAGAGTTCGCTCAAATGCAAGGCGTGGAAAAAATTTTGATGCGTCACATACATTGGTATGTAAGCAGAAATTTTTTTCACAACACAGCAGTTGAGATGAAATCTGAGTTTTTAGAGGTAGCGATATGAGTAATTGGGTAACCGTTGCACAGGTCGGAGAAATTGCAATCAACACGTATCGTGTGGTCGATGTGGATGGCACGCACATTGCGCTGTTCAATCTGGACGGACAGTATTATGCGATGGAAGATATGTGTACGCATGATGCCGGGCAACTGACTGGCGGTGCAATTGAAAATGGTCATATCGTATGTCCGCGCCACGGTGCAAAATTTTGCATCCGCACGGGCGCGGCGTTAACCGCACCTGCCTACGAGCCGACTCCTGTTTTTCCGGTGCGAGTTGAGCATGGACAAATTCAGGTGCGTGATATGCGCTGGGATTGAGAGTTATGCGAGGAGCGCATCGTGTGCTCCCTCACCCTCGGTCCCTCTCCCGGTGGGAGAGGGAAGTAAAGTCCTTCTCCCACCGGGATCACCAATGGCTTGCCCAGCGTTTTTTGCTGGGTTAGCCAGATGGCTAGTTGTATTATCAGAAGGGTCGGGATAAGGGCCAACATTCATTAATCCGCTGGCAGTCATTATAGAAAGCACTCACATGGCACACGAAAAATTTACTGAAATAGATTGGCGACGATTGCTCATCAGTCTGGGCGAAGACCCCGACCGCCCCGGCTTGCAGGAAACCCCTTCGCGTGTCGCCAAGGCTTGGCAGCATTGGACTTCCGGCTACAAAGAAGACCCGGC
>JBEBGP010000375.1:0-5434 GCA_040081045.1 Candidatus Nitrotoga sp. | reverse complement strand
GCTCGGCTCCCATGGGAACATCTATGCGCGACGGTGCGAAACTTGCCATCAACGAAATCAACGCGGCAGGAGGTATCAGCCTGAACAAAAGAAAATTTCGCATTGAAATAATCGAGCGTGACGATGAAGGAAAAAATGATCGCGGTACATTAGTCGCACAGGAATTATCATCCATGTCCAATTTGTCGGGCGTGATCGGTACGGTCAACACCGGGGTCGCCATTTCAGGCGATAAGCATTTTCAAGAGCGAGGCATCACCAAAATCATTACGCCGGCGGCCGGATCTGCCTCCATATCACAGTGGAGCAAGGCAGGTGTAAAGGATTTATCCATTTTTCGTTTTGCCGCGCACGATGGCATACAGGCCGCGATGGTAGTGGAGGAAGCCATTAAACGTCATTTCACCAAAGTCGCACTGCTGCATGATTCTTCCAACTACGGCGCGTCGGGTCGTGAAGATTTATTGGCACAAATAAAATTGCAGGGTAATAAATTGGAAGTGGTCACCACTGAAAAATTTAACGTGGGTGACAAAGATATGACCGCGCAGCTTCTGCGTACTCGCGCATCCGGCGCGCAGGCGATTTTAATCTGGGGCGTGGGTCCCGAACTGGCGGCCATTGCCAATGGCATGGCCAAGAATAATATCAAACTGCCGTTGATCGGTGGATGGGCATTATCCATGTCCAACTTTATCGATACCGCCGGAAAAAACAGCAATGGGGCGATGATGCCGCAAACTTTCATTGAAGAAGCAAGCACTCCGCGCGTTAAAAACTTCATTGCGAATTATTACAAAACCTATAACGTCAGTCGCATTCCCTCGCCTGTTTCCGCCGCACAGGGCTACGATGCCGTGCTGCTTTTCGCCGCTGCCGTCAAACAAGCGCAGAGCACCGATACCAGAAAAATCAAACTGGCACTGGAAAATTTACGCGAACCAGTACCCGGTATAATCGCCACTTGGAAGCAGCCATTTGGCGCTTGGGATGCCAACAATTCTCAAACACATGAAGCCTTTCGGCGCGAGCATGTGGTAATGGGAATGGTGCGCGATGGCCGGGTGGTATTCGCCTATGAAACTGATCGCACGCGGCTGGCCAAAAATCTGAAATAACCGCAACCTTGCCGCGCCACAAATCCCGGATAACTTCGCATTTCACCTCTGCCCACAACTCCCACACTTAATTAATGCTTACCGATTTTTCAATCGTTGCCCAGCTCACTATCAGTGGCGCATTGATGGGCCTGGTTTACACCCTTATTGCTTATGGCTTTCAGCTTACCTATGCGACCAGCAAGAGCATTAATTTTGGTCAAGGCGAACTAGTCATGCTGTCGGCATTTTTTAGCTTGGGTCTGATTGACCGCGACCTTCCTTTTGCTGCGGTGGTACTGGGTGGATTATTGTTTGGTACGGTACTGGGTTTGGTGGTTGAACGCACCGCCGTGCGCCTCGCGCTGGAGCAAAAAAATGAAGGGTGGATTTTGTTAACTGTGATTTTCGGCTTGCTTGGTTTTTCAGTCGCGGAAAATATCTACGGGCGCGATGACCGTAATTTCCCCACGCCCATCCCGGCTGATTCCATGAGTATTTTTAATATCAGCATCACGCCTCTGGAAATTTCTGTTGCCCTCGGCGTGTTAACGATCATGGGAGTCATCGAGCTTCTCAAGCGTCGCACCTTACTCGGCAAAGCATTTGCCGCTGTCTCTGCCGATCGTGATGCAGCCGAACTCATGGGCATTTCAGCCACGCGCATCATCATGTTGTCTTATGGATTATCCGGCATGGTCGCCGCAATGGCGGGCATACTCGTTGCACCAATCACTACCGTTGGCCCCACGATGGCTGCCGCTCTCATCCTCAAGGCATTTGCTGTAGCTGTGGTGGCGGGCTTAAATTCTGGCATGGGCATTATTTTAACGGGCTTATTTTTAGGCGCACTGGAAAGCCTGGCCAGCTTCTACATAGGGAGCGGCTGGCGCGAAGCACCCGGACTCATTTTATTAATTCTCGCACTGGCATTGCGCCCGCATGGAATATTTGGCCACGCGGTTGCGCGCAAAGTTTAGCATGTTGAAACGTCTCCTCTTCATTCGCGGCGCAGAGCTATTCGTATTAACGTTGCTCGCCACCATGCCTTTACTGGTCAATAGCACTTATGCACTGGGGTTACTCACACTACTGGCTATCTACACCATTCTGCTCATAGGATTGGATGTCAGCGTGGGTTATCTGGGACAGGTGAATTTGGGTCATGCCGCTTTCCTGGCTTTGGGCGCATATGCGGCGGGACTAGGCGTGTCGCTGTTGGAACTAAATTTATTAGGCGCGCTAACAGGCAGCTTGTTGGTCGGATTAATTTTGGGCGCGCTGTTGGCCATCCCCGCCCTGCGCCTTGAAGGCCCGCAATTTGCCCTGGCTACGCTGAGTTTTTCCGCCCTCACTGTCATCACCTTAAATGAATTGGAAGCATGGACAGGTGGCGCGCAAGGCCTGCCAATCAGTCGCCCCCATCTGTTTGGCTGGAGTCTGGATGCATCCGCATTTTATTGGCTGTGCCTGATATTCCTCGCCGCAGTGTGGCTCATCATGCGTAATCTGCTGACCTCCAATTGGGGGCGTGCATTTGAAGCACTGCGTGACAGCCCTATTGCCAGTGACGCGATGGGTATTAACGTATATCACTACAAAATCGCCGCGTTCGCTATCGGCGCGGCGTTGGGTAGCTTGGCTGGTGGCTTGTATGCGTTTAACTTTCTATACTTACAACCGCAAAGTTTCACGTATGAACTCATGGTTATCCTGTTACTCGGCATGGTGCTGGGTGGACGCAAAAGTTTATGGGGCGCATTGCTCGGTGCAACATTAATCGTGTTGCTACCGAATCTGCTATCCAATCGCCTGGTCTTTCAAATCATATCAGCCACAGGATTGTTATTCAGCATCCTTGCCATCAACCGCCATGATGCACGCAACAAGCCATTCCAAACTTTTTCACCGATCGCCGCCATGGCTCTGCTGCTGGCTGGCAGCGTGCTCGCACAAAATATAGAGGATTGGCGCAAAGCCATTTTTGCACTGCTGCTGTTTGCAGTGGTACTCGGTTTGCCTGATGGTTTAATCGGATTTATCACGCGATTTTTGTCGCAACTATTCCGCATTGCGCCGTCTGAATTAGCGGCAGCGACCGCACTCGATGAAGTGCTCAAACCCAAACCCGCGATTGGCAAAACCTTGCTCGAAATCCGCAACCTGAAGTGTTATTTCGGCGGCATCAAAGCCGTGGATGATATTTCTTTCAACATCCGCAGCGGACATATTCACGGTTTAATCGGCCCGAATGGCTCGGGCAAAAGCACGGCGATCAATGTCATCTCGGGTTTATATCGCCCCACTGCGGGTCATTTATTCCTGTATGGCAAGGTCTTGCCGCACGGCAGTTTGTATCAGGTGGCGCGCACCGGCATCGCCCGTACTTTTCAAAATCTGCAATTATTTGGCGAATTATCCGCGCTGGAAAATGTCATGCTGGCACTGAAAGACACCTATCGCTGTCCCCTTCCACTGTTGCTGCTGGGCTTTGGTCGCTCAGATGAACGGCGTGCCCAAGCCGATGCACAGGCATTGTTGGCGTTGGTAGGTTTGACCGACCATGCGCGCACCGCAGCAAAAAATATTCCTTACGGCGCGCAACGATTTCTGGAAATCGCGCGGGCACTGGCGCGTAAACCAGACTTGCTTATTTTGGATGAACCCGCTGCCGGACTAGCACAGCCGGATGTCCAACGGCTCATCGCAATCATCAAACAGATACATCAGCGCGGCATAACCATTATTTTGATTGAGCATCACATGGATGTGGTGAGCGAATTATGCGACCTGGTGACTGTATTGGATGGCGGAAAAATAATCGCACAAGGCACGCCGGCAGAAGTGAAGCGCGATCCACAAGTGATCGAAGCGTATCTGGGAGCAGTCCATGTTGACCATTGAAAATCTACATGCCGGCTATGGCAGCAGCGAAGTGCTGCACGGGGTTTCACTGAAAGTAGAAGCGGGCAAAATAGTCGCGCTTATTGGCGCAAATGGTGCGGGTAAAACCACCACCATGCGTGCTATATCAGGCATGATAAAACCGACTCAAGGACGTGTGTTACTCAACGGACTAGCCATGCAAGACTACGCGGGTGCAAAAATCGCACAGTTGGGATTGGCACACTCCCCCGAAGGACGTAAAGTTTTCGGCCCGCTATCCGTTGAAGATAATTTACTGCTCGGCGCATACAGCCGACTGCCCGCATTGTTTGGATTTCGTAAACACGCTGCCACAGAATTAAATCGCATCTATGAATTATTTCCGCGCCTGCACGAACGCAAAAACCAGGTGGCAGGCACACTGTCCGGCGGCGAACAACAAATGTTAAGCATAGGCCGCGCGCTCATGGCGCAACCGAAAGTGATGCTGCTGGACGAACCTTCAATGGGGCTCGCTCCCGTGCTGGTGCAGGAAGTTTTTAAAATTATTGGCCAACTCAAAGCGAGTGGCATCACCTTGCTGTTAGTCGAACAATTTGCCCGTAGCGCGCTGGAAGTGGCGGATTATGTGTACGTTATGGAACACGGAAAAATTGTGCTGGAAGGCTTGCCGAGTGAGGTGAATAAAAACGAGAGAGTGCTGGCAGCGTATTTGGGGTGAATATTAATTACATTTTTGTGGGATGGATTGGCATCCACGTAAGACTATAGATTAGGCGATGAGCCAAGCTATGCCAGCGGAATTGGTGTGCAGGGCGTAATGCCGTAATGAAGGGGTTTTGCTTGAATTCAAAAACAAAGTGGATATGGCAATCAGAATATGCAACCAGATCGAAGCGATTTTAAAGATATTTAGACTATATCGCTGGGTTTGACAATTGCCAGAGACGGCATGCCAAATTGGGAAACCTGACGCCAATAGAATATGCCAATCCGTTGGCGGCAAAACAATTTATCGAGGTTCCAAAATTAACTTGACTACTATGAGCAATAACCTTGAGCTACACTGCCTCTACACATACTTAAAGATTCCATCCGTGTGACTCGCGTTGACGGAAAACAGTGCTGGATATATTCCGTTAATTCCCGTAGAATACCGCGTCTTTGTTGCCAACCAGAATGAACTGGTGGACTTAAATAATCAGGTTTACTGGCAGCGGATAAAAATTTTGTGTGTAGTTATGTTTAATTTAATATGAAGGATAAAAAATGAATCGTCTTGCTCTCGTTGTTGCTTTGTTTGCTCTGTCATTGGCTGCCTGTGGTCCCAAGCCAGCTGCCACCCCTGCTGCTGAAACTCCAGCGGCACCTGCTGCTGAAACTCCGGCTGCTGCTGCTTCTGCACCTGCTGCCGCTGAACCTGCGAAACACTAAGGAAACGCTGAATAAGC
>JBEBGP010000359.1:0-5557 GCA_040081045.1 Candidatus Nitrotoga sp. | reverse complement strand
GGACCAATGGCATGCATGTCTTTGTAAAAATCGTGGAAGGTGGCATGAGGCAACCAGGCCTCATCAAAATGCAGCGTGTCAATTTGGCCGTCCAGCATTTTTTTGAGCGTTTCAACGTTGTATAACACGCCATCGTAGGTACTTTGGGTGATGGTCAGAATGCGCGGCTTTTTTGACTTGTTTTTAATAAATGAATTCGCGTCTATTTTGCGCTGAATGCTCTCGGGATGAAATTCAGCAAGCGGAATCGGTCCGATAATGCCGAAATGATTACGCGTGGGCATCAGAAAAACCGGGATTGCACCGGTCATCATAATTGCGTGCAAAATGGATTTGTGGCAATTACGATCGACCACCACAATGTCATCCGGCGCGACCGTGGAATGCCACACAATTTTGTTGGAAGTGGAAGTGCCGTTCGTGACAAAAAACAAATGATCGCAGGAAAAAATTCTCGCCGCGTTGCGTTCCGATGCCGCAACCGGGCCTGTATGATCCAGCAATTGCCCCAGCTCATCCACCGAATTACACACATCAGCACGCAACATATTTTCACCAAAGAACTGGTGGAACATGCGCCCGACTGGCGATTTCAAGAAAGCCACGCCACCCGAGTGCCCGGGGCAATGCCAGGAATAGGAACCGTCCTGCGCGTAGCCGACCAATGCACGGAAAAATGGCGGAGCCAGCGTATCCAGATACGACTTGGCCTCGCGAATAATATGTCGTGCCACAAATTCCGGCGTGTCTTCGTGCATGTGAATAAAGCCATGCAACTCACGCAAAATATCATTCGGGATATGGCGTGAAGTGCGCGTTTCGCCGTATAAAAAAATCGGAATATCAGTATTTTTGAAACGAATTTCCTGTACAAAAGAACGAACATTTTTTAATGCGCTGGCATTTTCCTCCACGCTACCGCCACCAAACTCCTCATCATCAATGGACAGCAAAAAAGCCGAAGCACGACTCTGCTGTTGGGCAAACGAAGTTAAATCGCCATAGTTGGTAATCCCCACGACCTCCAACCCCTCCTTTTGAATGGCCTCGGCCAGCGAGCGTACACCCAGACCGCTGGCATTTTCCGAACGAAAATCTTCGTCGATGATAATGATGGGAAAATTAAATTTCATGTGAACCCCTTATCGGATAGGTGTGATATCGGCTGACACAAACACGCTCGGCAGCGTAGTGCTTAAATTTCAGTGCAGGCTCATATTGGCCGCAGGTCAATGTGATGCCGGAGCTAAAATTAAATTTCATTTTATTGATCCTTCATGAAAAACACTGACAGGCAGCGGGTGCGCGGGTAGGCAGAAGTTTGAATAGTACAAGCACCATTATTTTTGCGGCGGATACGGATTTTTAAGCTCGGAGAGCAGATCGGTCAGTACGCTGCGGAATTGCTTTTCATCGCAACCCATCAACACGGCATCTTCCAGCGCATCCTGGCATATCTGTCGAATTTCATCCAAATTTTCGCTGAGCACCTTGTTTTTTTCCACGCATGAAATGACTTCGCCTGTTGGAGAAAGCCAGACTACAGGTTTGGAAGAAGTGCCCATTAAAATTTTACATCTTGGGCAGGGTCACGCCGACCTGCCCTTGATATTTTCCGCCACGATCTTTGTACGAGACTTCGCACACTTCATCGCTCTCAAAAAAAAGCACTTGTGCGACCCCTTCGTTGGCATAAATTTTTGCGGGCAGAGGCGTGGTGTTGGAAAACTCCAGGGTGACGTAGCCTTCCCACTCCGGCTCAAACGGGGTGACGTTAACAATAATACCGCAGCGCGCATAAGTACTTTTGCCCAAGCAAATGGTTAACACATTGCGCGGGATGCGGAAATATTCCACCGTGCGCGCCAGGGCAAATGAATTGGGGGGGATGATACAGTAATCGGCATTCACTTCCACGAAGGAACTGGGATCGAAATTTTTCGGATCAACAATGGTGCTGTTGATGTTGGTGAACAATTTGAATTCCCTGGAGCAGCGAATATCGTAGCCATAGCTCGATGTGCCATAAGAGACGATGCGTTTGCCAGCCACTTCTTTTATCTGACCGGGTTCAAAAGGCTCGATCATGCCGTGTTGCTCGGCCATGCGGCGTATCCATTTGTCAGCTTTAATGCTCATTTAATTCGGGGTAGAGAAAAGGGGGAAGAGGGAAGGGAAAAACCTGCGAGCTGCAGTTACCCTTCTCCCTTTACCCTTCTCCCTTTACCCTTCTCCTTCCTCTTAAGTGTTTTTGATGACGATTTTTGGAAATATCGCACTGTGATCTTGTGCCATTTCGGCCACTTTTACCGCGATGCGGCGTGCGATTTTTTTGTACTCCTTGCTGATCACACCATCTGGATCGGCTACCACGGTGGGTGTGCCTGAATCTGCTTGTTTGCGTATGCGGATATCCAACGGCAATGAACCCAGCAGATCCACACCATAATCGCCACACATTTTCGCGCCGCCGCCGCTACCGAAAATATGTTCTTCATGGCCGCACTTTGAGCAAATATGCGTGCTCATATTTTCCACCACGCCTAAAATTTTAATACCGACCTTCTCGAACATTTTGAAACCTTTGCGCGCATCCAGCAAGGCAATATCCTGCGGCGTGGTGACAATCACGGCTCCCGTGACGGGCACTTTTTGCGCCAGTGTCAGTTGAATATCCCCTGTGCCAGGCGGCATATCCACGATCAAGTAATCCAGATCATGCCAGCGTGTTTGCTGCAATAATTGTTCCAGTGCCTGCGTCACCATCGGGCCGCGCCACACCATAGGCGCATCATCCCCCTGTACCATCAAGCCGATCGACATCACCTGTAAACCGTTGCCCATCATCGGTTCAACTAATTTTCCATCACGCGACACGGGCTGTCCCTTTACGCCTGTCATGAGTGGTTGCGAGGGGCCATAAATATCGGCATCTAAAATACCAACCGTCGCACCTTCTGCCGCCAGCGCTAAAGCTAAATTCACCGCGGTGGTAGACTTCCCTACGCCACCTTTGCCACTGGCTACCGCAATAATATTCTTCACCCCGTCCACCAGCTTAACACCGCGCTGCACCGCATGTTGCACCACACGACTGCTGACCGTCACCGTCACCGTGCCCGCATTTGGTAACACGTTATACAAGTGATTTTCCACCAGGTTACGAATTTCATCCCATACACTTTTTGCGGGATAGCCGAGTTGGATATCGAGCGACACATTTTTTTCGGCAATTTTGATATTTTTAACCGACTTGCCCGATACAAAATCTTTTTGCGTATTGGGGTCAATCAGTTCTTTCAGTGCGGCTTGCACGGTTGCTTCAGTAAAACTCATACACACTCCTGCTTCAAATAGTCCTACCCATTGTCAAAAATATCGCCACGCTGATTTCGCTCAGCCGCCCATTTGGAGGGTCGAGCAGGGCAGGCATTTTACACGGCTGCAACGCTATTTTGTTACAATTGCGCCACTTTTTAAGAGGCTCTCCACACATGTCGCGCAAGATTCTCGTCACCTCTGCTTTGCCCTACGCCAACGGTAGCATCCATTTGGGTCATCTGGTCGAATATATACAAACCGACATCTGGGTGCGCTTCCAAAAAATGCAAGGCCACACCTGTCACTATGTATGTGCCGACGACACACATGGTACGCCCGTCATGCTGCGTGCGGAGAAAGAAGGCATTACACCCGAAGAGTTAATTGCACGCGTGTGGCAGGAACATTACGATGACTTCAAAGCGTTTCATGTGGAATTTGACCATTATGGCTCAACCAACTCAAAAGCAACGCAGGCATTTTCCAATACGATTTACGGCAAACTCAAAGCAGCAGGATTGATTGCCCAGCGTTCCATCGAGCAATTTTATGACCCGCTCAAGCAAATGTTTTTGCCGGACAGATTCATCAAAGGCGAGTGTCCCAAGTGCGGGGCAAAAGACCAATACGGCGATAACTGCGAAGTGTGCGGCGCGGCGTATACCCCTGCCGAAGTAAAAAATCCTTACTCCGCTGTGTCTGGTGCAAAACCCGAAATGCGCGAATCGGTGCATTATTTTTTCAAATTGTCCGACCCCAGATGCCAGAAATTTTTACAGGACTGGACGACTGGCAAGCTAACCCAGGAGCCACCACTGCAAGCTGAAGCCGCGAATAAAATGCAGGAATGGTTGGGTGAGGCGGGCGATAATAAATTAACCGATTGGGACATCTCGCGCGATGCGCCGTATTTTGGATTTGAAATTCCGGATGCCCCGGGGAAATATTTTTATGTATGGCTGGACGCGCCCGTGGGTTACATGGGAAGTTTTATGGCGTTGTGTAAAAAGGAAAATATAAATTTCGACGATTACTGGAAACTCGATTCCAGCACCGAGCTATACCATTTCATCGGCAAAGACATACTCTACTTTCACGCGTTGTTCTGGCCGGCGATGTTGCAGCACGCCGGCTATCGCACACCCACCAAACTTTTCGCACACGGGTTTCTCACCGTAAACGGCGAGAAAATGAGCAAATCGCGCGGCACGTTTATCACAGCAAAAAGCTATATTGATGCGGGGTTGAATCCGGAATATCTGCGTTATTACTATGCCGCGAAACTGAATGGTTCGATGGAGGATATTGATTTGAATCTTGAAGATTTTGTGGCCAAGGTGAATAGTGATTTGATTGGCAAGTACGTCAATATTGCTTCAAGAGCTGAAGGGTTTATACACCGCCTATATGGTGGAGAGATTGCCCGACAAGATACTTTTTTGGATTCCTCAACCTGGACGGCAAGTTCGATTCTTCACGAAGCACGAGAGGGAAATACTAACTCGTTACCGCACTTGCTCGGTTTACTTCGCGAAGATGCGAAAGAAATCGCCTTGTCGTATGAGCTTCGTGATTATGGGAAGGCACTACGAAGGATCATGGAGCGTGCTGATCTTGTAAACAAAGTTTACGATGCATTTAAACCTTGGGAGGCAGCAAAAACCAACAAGAATCTTGCTGGCGAAATTTGCGTAGCGAGTCTGGAAGCTTTCCGTCTATTAACGATTTACCTAAGTCCTGTACTTCCCAAGTTGGCCGGTAATGCTTTTGAGTTCTTAAACTTACCTAAACAAAATTGGCCTGATGTTAACTCACAACTTCGACTTGGACACAAAATTAACGAATACAAACATCTAATGACCCGCCTCGACCCCAAACAAATCGAAGCGATGGTCGTCGCCAATCAAGAAAGTCTGAATCCACCCTCTCCCGCCGGGAGAGGGATTAAGGGTGAGGGAACACACAAAATTCCGTTGCCAGAATCCGTTAAAACCTTCGCTCGCAAATTGCGCCACGAACAAACTGATACTGAGGCACTGATGTGGGAATTGCTCAGGGACAGAAGGATGGGCGGTGTGAAATTCCGTCGCCAGCATGCAGTTGGTGCTTATGTATTGGACTTTTTCTGTCACGAGGCTAATCTTGCGATTGAGTTGGATGGTGGGCAACATGCCGAAGCGCAGGCACACGATGAAAAGCGCACGGTGTTTCTAAATTCAAAAGGTATTGAGGTGTT
>JBEBGP010000231.1:0-5561 GCA_040081045.1 Candidatus Nitrotoga sp. | reverse complement strand
GTGCTGGTGCAGGAAGGTGTGTATACCTTTGAAAGTATCAATGCGGCGGTGTCAGAGCCTGTGGTTTACATGATCGATCATTTTGTAGTGGGCGGTTTTTATCGTGTGCATACCGAACGCCGCATTGATGAAAATCTGAATGCGCCGGGTATGCATTTTGTGCCGCTGGCTTTTGATACCAGTTGCAATTTACCTAACCACGCGGGTTTGCCCGATGATGCGCCAAATCGTTTTTACGCCTATGGTGTCATCGCCAGACTGGCTATGCTGGCTGCAGCCGTTGAGCTGGAATACATGGAAGAGCCGGCTTGATAGTGAGGTTACCCGGCTTAATCAAATTAAAATGGGTGATTTTTGGTTTGATGGTATGGGTTACGGCAGCCTGTAGCAAACCCCCGCTTTATCAGGAACAAGGTTTTGTGTTTGGCACGCGGGTTGAAATCAGCATTTACGGCGAATCTGATGCGCGCGCCCAGTCAGCCGTAGCGCCTGTCATGCAGGAATTTCAACGCTTGCATAATCTGTTACATGCTTGGAAACCCGGTGAACTCAGCGAGTTAAACGCCGCTTTTGCCCGGGGGCAAGTTAAAGAAGTCACACCAGAATTAGCCAATATTTTGACTAATGCAACGCAATTATCGGTTCAATCAGGCGGGCTGTTTAACCCGGCAATCGGCGGCATCATTAAATTATGGGGGTTTCATGCCGACGAATTTAAGCCTACGCTGCCCGACCGTAAAGAATTATTGGCATGGGTGTCGCAACGCGCACAAATGAGTGATATAAATGTGCGCGCGACACAAGTGAGTAGTCGCAACAAGGCAGTACAGCTTGATCTGGGAGGCTATGCAAAAGGTTATGCGCTGGATCAGGCGGCACGAATACTTCAGCTGCAAGGAATCGACCATGCGCTCATTAACGTAGGCGGTAATGTGTTGGCGCTGGGTAAACATGGCGAACGTGCCTGGCGAGTGGGCATTCAACATTCACGCAAACCCGGACCCATTGCCACGCTGGAATTAAATGATGGTGAAGCCATTGGCACCTCGGGCGACTATCAGCGGTATTTCATGTTGGGAGATAAACGTTATTGTCATTTAATCGACCCGCGCAATGGACATCCTGTGCAGAACGTGCAGGCCGTAACAGTGCTAACACAGGGTGCAGATGCGGGGGTAAAATCAGATGCCGGCTCCAAGCCATTATTTATTTCCGGTGTTAAAAATTGGCACAATGCGGCGAAGCAAATGAATATAACGAGCGCATTGCTGGTTGATAACAACGGCACAGTCCATCTGACTGCCGCCATGCACCAGCGGCTGGAGTTGACCGACCCGCAAACAAAATTTGAGGTTGTGCCGTAACTGGGGTCTATTGACAATTCATGCGACGAGTGCGAACAAGGGGAATCGGGATGCGGTACAAGACGCGAGAGACGCGGTTTGGTCATTTCAAACAAGGAGCGAGCAACACATCTCGCCGCATAATTGTCAACAAACTCTAACAACCGCTTAAAAAGGAAGTTGAATTGATCGGAATTTTACTCATCACTCATAATGGGCTGGGTGACAGCCTGCTGGACTGTGTCAAACATGTAACGGGCGGTGTGCCGCCTAATCTCAAATCCATAGCTGTTTTAGCTGACGATAATGTACAACAAAAAATTGTCGAGGGTCGCGCGTTGATTGCACAACTCAATACGGGTGAGGGGATATTACTGCTGACCGATTTGTTTGGTGCCACCCCGTGCAACATTGCCCGGCAACTCTGCCAGACCGGACAGGTGACCTGCGTGGCAGGCGTAAATTTACCCATGTTGTTGCGCGTGCTGGGATATTGTCAGCAAACACTGGCTGAAATAACGCAAAAAGCATTGACGGGTGGACGCGAAAACATTATTTCGCTTGACACCTCTCTGCCAAAATAAATTTTGTCTGGGTAAGTTCATTAAAGTTATGCTGCAACAAGACGCAAAAATCATCAACAAACTTGGCTTACATGCGCGCGCCTCGTCAAAATTAACACAGCTTGCCTCGCACTTTCCATGCGAAGTTTGGATGTCACGCGCAGGGCGACGGATTAATGCGAAAAGCATTATGGGAGTCATGATGTTGGCGGCAGCGCAAGGCAGCACCGTTAATATTGAAACCAACGGTGAAAAAGAGGGCGAAGCAATGCAGGCAATTCTGTCGTTAATCAACGATTATTTTGGGGAGGGTGAATGAGTGTAACACTACACGGCATCCCCGTTTCTGGCGGCATTGCCATTGGTCACGCCCACCTGCTGTCGCACACTACGCTGGAAGTGGCACACTACGTTCTGCCAAAAAAGTTGGTAGCGGAGGAGGTAGCGCGTTTCGATGCTGCGCTGGAAAGTACGCGCACAGGATTGCTGGCACTTCGCAATAATCGGCCCGTACAAGCAGCGGCGGAATTCGATTCTTTTCTGGAACTGCATTTAATGATATTGGCTGATGTGCATATCAGCCAGGCTCCGCGTGAAATGATAGAACGCGAACATTGCAATGCCGAGTGGGCTCTCAAGGTACAGATGGATGCATTGGTGACGCAATTTGAATCGTTTGAAGATGCTTATCTGCGCGAAAGAAAAACTGATGTCGGGCAAGTGGTCGAACGCATACTCAAAACTTTGGCCGGGCAGTCGGGGCATGTACCACGTGCCCCCCGGCATGACGTGAGTGCGATTTTGATAGCGCACGATATCAGCCCGGCAGATCTGATACAGCTTAAACCTCAACAATTTACCGCCATTCTTACCGATTTGGGTGGAGCCACTTCGCACACTGCGATTATTGTGCGGGGATTAAATAAACCCTGTGTCATGGGTCTGCATCAGGCACGCAAGCTTACTCAGGAAAATGACTTGCTGATTGTTGACGGCACGCAAGGGATAGTCATTATTAATCCAGATCAGCAAACGCTGGCCGAATATAAGCAACGGCAAAGTTATTGGGAAAAGGCGCAGCAGAAACTTCGCCTGCTAAAAACCACACCCGCTATCACACAAGACGGCACAACCATAGAGCTGCATGCCAACATTGAATTGCCCCACGATCTTGCCGAAGTACATGCAACGGGCGCAACAGGCATCGGTTTGTTTCGCAGTGAATTTCTGTTTCTTAATCGCGACAATCTGCCGGACGAAGAGGAACAATTTAAGGCATTCAGATCGGTAGTGGAAGGCATGGCTGGCAAGCCTGTTACCATACGCACTTTTGATCTGGGTGCAGACAAGCAAATAAACGGCGCACAGCGTGTGGCCAACAATCCGGCTTTGGGTTTGCGCGCAATTCGCTTGTGCTTAACCGAGCCTGCATTATTTCACACCCAATTACGCGCACTGTTACGGGCATCGGTTTACGGCAATATGAAAATCTTGGTGCCCATGCTATCCGGTACAAATGAGATTGATCAGACATTAAAATTCATTGCAGATGTAAAAACCAGCCTGGATCGCGAACATATTCCCTATAATCCCGACATTAAAATTGGTGGCATGATAGAAATTCCGGCTGCCGCGCTGGCATTGAGCGCGTTTACCAGAAAAATGGATTTTCTCTCCATTGGCACAAATGATTTGATTCAATACACGCTGGCGATAGATCGCACAGATGAAGATGTCGCGCATCTGTATGATCCGCTGCATCCCGCAGTATTACATTTGTTGGAACACATCATCAGCACGGCCAACAAAGCCGGGATGGAAATTTCCGTGTGTGGCGAAATGGCAGGTGAAGTGGCTTATACGCGCTTATTGCTCGGTTTTGGTCTGCGCCAATTTTCCATGAACACCGCCCAACTACCCGGCATTAAGCATCGCATCCTGCACACTAATCTGGCGGATACGATGCCTATCGCACAAAAAATATTACGCGCCGACGACCCGATTAAAATACACGAGTTGCTGGACAAACTGAACGCCTGAAATTTTTTTATTTAAAAATTCCAGGCAACAAAAATACATATTCAACCTATACGCAAAACCACCTTCATCAGAAAGAATAATTTATCCCCGCCTGAACCAACCGTGGACTACCGGGTAAAATTCCGCGTGTGCGATCCACGATGTATGTCTTGTCGGCAAGATTTTTCACTGCAACGAACAGTTTGATATGTTGTGGTTGGAAGTGGTAGTTAAGCGTGGCATTAAATATGGTGTATGCCGCAATTTTACCTAGTTGTCCGTTGGCTGACGCGGCATCGGTATTGGCAAAATCACTGAATTGTTCGCTCACATGCACCGCCTCCAACTGTGTATCTATACCTGCCAACTTGTAACCTACCGCTGCGGTCAACAAATGCTTGGGCGCATAGGGCATACGATTTCCCGCTGCACTGTTACCCCCCGCGCCATTAGTTACAATGGCATTACCAACCACCTGACGAAAAGCAGTTTTTTGTTCTGCGGTCAGAACTCCGGTATACACACCCCGCACATAAATGGCATCGGTCACTCCCATCTGTCCCGAGAATTCCACCCCCTGATACAGGGATTCACCCTGTGCCAGCGGCGTATTTCCACCCGCAATCGAACCTACTGCAATCTGGCGGCTGAAATCATTGCGGAATAAAGTTGCTTGCAGGTCTGCGTCTGCCAGCGGTTTGGCGCGCACGCCCAACTCCCAGTTAACAGAAAGCTCCGGCCCCACATCGGTGCTGGTGCCTGTACCGCCAATAATATCTTCCGTGCGCGGCGGCGCAAATCCACGATGCACACCGGCAAAGTAGGTGGTTTGTGAACCTGCTTGATATGTTCCTCCCAGGCTTGGGATCCACTGGCCCAATGTATCCTTGCCTGTTACCGCAGTCAGGTTATTGGTGCGAGATGAGCGAATATTTTCATAGCGCAGACCGGGCGTGACCGTCCATTGTCCGAGCAGAATTCTATTCTGCGCGAAAGCTGAGTAGGCACTGGTTTCACGCAGGTTATTTTCGCTGGTTGTGCCAGTACGGGCAGTGGGTGAAGCGCCATTGATTTGCCTGCGCTCTTGATTCTCAAAATGCACCTTGACTCCTGTTTCTAACTCACTGGTCGCGCCAAAAACATCGTGAGTCATTTTAAGACGCGGCTCCACGCCCCAATTGTAGTAACTCCGCAACCGTCCCTGCACTGAAGTGCCAGCATCGACATTAATCGCATTACCCGCTAGTCTGGAAGCAGCAAAATTACTGGCTTGTGTATCTGTTGTCGTGCTCGACTGCCGCCACCAATCGCGATCAAATTTGCTGTAATACACATTGGTCAGCAGCTGCGTTCCCGCGCCAAAATCCATCTCGTGAGTAGTTGAGATACCCGTCCGCTTGGTATCCAGCTGATCGTTCTTGAACGGGTTATAGCGTATGCCAAAATTGCGGAACTCGGCCTCGGTAATACCGCTATAAGTGTTCTGTGTATCTTCTATCAGATGGCTGGCGCGCAAAGTGAGTGCCTGCCTGTCGGATAACCCCAACACTGTCTTAAAATTCAAATCATTCAAGGTGGAATGCGTATTATCACGCGCCCCATCGCTCTGCTTTCTGTTGGCATCCAGCAACATACC
>JBEBGP010000011.1:0-5577 GCA_040081045.1 Candidatus Nitrotoga sp. | reverse complement strand
TTTGGATTATGGGAGGTCGTGACCGGATTTAAGGGAATTGCAGAATGGGCCACATCAATTCTATTTGCTTTTGCAATTATGGGCGGGGGAGTTCTACTCGCCTTCGCTTATGAAAGGTTCGGTAGAATAATGCGATAAATGCATTAGAATTTTGCGATCATTAGCTGTGTCGATTCTTTGTGTGGTAGTTCCTGCCAGATTGCTTCGGTGACGAAGGGCATAAATGGGTGGAGGGATTTGAGGCTGGTGGTAAGGATTTGATAGAGCGCGTGAGCGCGGGATTCTTTTGCTGCTGCATCCGCACCCTTGAGAATCTCCTTAGAGGCTTCAAGAATTTCTGAGGCGAAACGGTCCCAGATAAAGTGGTAGGCCTTGTCAGCTGCGAGATCAAAGCGAAATTTTTCGATGTGTTCTGCGACATAGGCGCGAAGCTCGTCCGCCTCGGCGATAAGTTTTTTGTCTGCGTCGTTTATTGTTGCCAATCGTGATGCATCAGTTTGACTTTCAAGCACAAACCGTGCCACATTCCACAGTTTGTTGGCAAAGTGTTTGTAGCCGCGGACTTTGTCCTCTGAAAGTTTGATGTCGTTACCAGGTTGCGCGCCCATGATGAGCGACAGACGTGTTGCGTCAGCGCCATATTTTTCGATCATGATCAACGGGTCGATGATGTTGCCAAGAGATTTCGACATCTTGCGTCCCTGGCCGTCGCGAACAAGACCGTGCAGGTAGACTTGCTTGAAGGGCACTTGCCCGGTGAGAAAACCGCTCATCAAAATCATGCGCGCTACCCAGAAAAAGAGAATATCGTAGCCAGTTTCAAGCACACTCGTCGGATGGAAGTTTTTGAGGTCGGGTGTTTTGTCAGGCCAGCCTTGAGTTGAAAACGTCCATAGTCCCGATGAAAACCAGGTATCGAGGGTGTCTTCGTCTTGGGTCCATTCATTACCTTCTGGCGCTACTGCTCCACAATACATTTCTTCACCTCTGTACCACACAGGAACACGGTGACCAAACCAGATTTGGCGCGAAATACACCAGTCGCGAAGGTTATCAATCCAGTGGTAGTAGACGCGCTCGAAACGTTCTGGAGAAATTGAAATTGCCTGTGACTCAACGGCGGCTCGCATCATTTTCTTGAGTGTGGTCTTTGAGCCGCTTGGAATCGTTGGAATCTCACTGTGCTCGATGGTGAACTCTTGATTGACACCAATAAACCACTGCTTTTTGATTTGCGGCTCGATCATGCCACCGCCACGGCTGTTGGTTGAAACATTGTGTACATACGTATCGTCTATTTTTTCGAGCAACCCTTTTGCTTTTAGTTTATCAATAATGGCAGCACGTGCTTTTTTGATGTGCTGTCCAGCAAATTCTCCAGCGATAGGAAGAAGAATACCGCGTTCGTCGATAACCTGTTCGATATCAAGGCCGTGGCGCTGCGCAATCTCAAAGTCGATACTCGAGTGGGCTGGGGTAATCGTCATGACCCCAGAACCCATCTCCATGTTTGCCGCCTCGTCCTTTATGACGGTTGCGGTAATTGGGCCATTTATCCATTCAAGATCTATTTTTTGACCATGCGCATAAGCAGTATAGCGCGTATCTTCAGGGTGCATGACAACATATTTGTCGCCAAATTTTGTTTCAGGTCGCACCGTGCCAATCACGAATGGTCCGTATTTGAAATAGAAGAACGGATCTTTTTGTTCGACGTATTCGATTTCGTCATCGGAAACGGTGGTTTGCATTTTAGGGTCCCAATTTACAATCCGATTGCCACGGTAGATAAGCCCTGCTTTGTACATACGCGAGAATGCTTCCATAACCGCATGATTTATGATTGTCGCCTTACTTTCGTCGGTGAATGCGTCAATGCGCTTCATGAGCTCTTCTCGGCCAATGTCGTAACGCGTCTTTTTCTCTTTCTTGTATATGTCACCTTCAACTTTTGATTGGGTTGCAATCGCGGCGCTGTCGGTGCCCGGTATCCACACAGTCTTGAGTCCCTTCATCCGGTGATAGCGGATCAAAATGTCTTCGATTGCTACCATTGCGGCATGACCCATGTGGAGGGTGCCAGTCACGTTTGGTGGGGGAAGTACGATCGTATAACCGGGTGCATCCGCAGTGATGATGCCGTCTTTGACACAAGTATCCGGGTTAGCATAATCGCCCTTCTCCCAGAGCTTACTTATGCGGTCTTCTGCCTCAATCGAGGCGTACGGTTTTAGGAATATGTCAGGGGCAAGACCGCGTGTTTCCATTGGTGGATAGTAGCAAAAATGTGGATTTTATCTAGCGAGGATAGAGAGCGACATGAAAGCTTGCTTCATGTCCGAGCGCCGCAGCTAGCAAAGGGAACCTTTCACCCGAGGCGAAGTTGTCCTTGAGCCGTTATTGAATTACTTTCTGCGGTTTCTGATTGGTGCAGGTAACCCGTAATCGCAATCATGCGAGCATTGTCAGTTGCGAGACTTGGAGTTGGGGTGAGAAGTTGAATGCTCGTTTCTACGCACTTTTGCTGCAAAGTCTCTTTAAGGTGTGTGTTTGCTGATACGCCGCCTGAGACGACGAGTGTGACGGCACCAGATTCAGAAACCGCGTACATAGTTTTCTTAACGAGCACTTCAACAATTGCGTTTTCGATTTCGAGAGCGTAGGCCATTTGCTTGTGCGTTTCTGATTCCCACGTTGCAGTGTCGTTTGCCCAGGCGTTTCGTACTGCGGTTTTCAATCCCGAGAAAGAAAATTCGTATGATTTTTCGTGAATCATTGGGCGAGGCAATGAAGAAATTCGTTCCTCAAGAAATTCGCTTCTTGCAATTGCGGCAAGTTTTGAAATTTCTGGTCCCCCAGGATAGGGAAGTCCAATGATACGCGCGCATTTGTCGAAACATTCACCTGCAGCATCATCGCGCGTTTCGCCCAGGATTTTGTAAGAACCAAACTGCTCACTCAGGATAAGTTCAGTGTGACCTCCGGAAACTAGTAATGCCACCAGCGGGAAGACTTGTTCGAGGCCCGGCCTCGGCAAGACTGATTCGGAGTGTGGTGTAATATTTTTCTCTGGCTTGGAACTTTCAGATGGGTTTTGAACTAGTGCCATCAACAGATGGCCTTCCATGTGGTTTACAGGAATAATGGGCAGATCCCACGCGAGCGAAAGCGCTTTCGCAAAATTGATGCCGACCCAAAGTGCGGGTTCGAGTCCTGGTCCCACGGTTACCGCAAGGGCGTCTATATCTGGCTTGCCGTATGTCGGCATGAAGACACGTAGTTGCGCAAGCAATTCTGGTTCTCGCTCAAGCAAGGTTTCAAAATCGAAGTCAGACTTAGAATCTAAGTCTGACTTCGATTTGAGAGATCCGGCTTGGGTGAGGGTTTCTATAAGGAGGGGGGTGAGGTTTTTCGCATGCTCACGTTTGGCGAGGTTGGGGAATACGCCGCCATATTGCGCATGCAGAGCAGCTTGGGATAGCAATGTCTCGCCTAGAACCGTGTACGAAAAATCCCCAGTTTCGGGCGAGCCATGTGCCTCGATGAACGATAGTGCGGTTTCATCGCAGGAGGTTTCTATGGCAAAAATGCGCATTCTCCAAAGTTACCATACTCTGCACTTGTTAGAAATCACGTGCCTCGAATATACCTTCGAGGCCATCTGTTTTCCAAATCGTTTGAAGTTCAGTTGCAGGATTTATGCGAGATTTTAAGCGCGAAATGAGAGGTTCTATAAATGCTTCCTCACTTTTGCCTCGAGACACTAGGCCTTCCTGGGCAAGCGCGAGCACCTTTTCGGCAACATCAGCGATACTGACTCCTTGATGGACTGCATTCAGGCCATTTTTCTGCACCTGGTCGTACATTTGGACCCAAAATGAGTATGGCTGGCTCCCGATGAGCTGCTCAAGTTGGGTAAGTTTTTGCTGTAGGCCCAGTAGAAATGCAGGGGCAACCGAAACCTCGTCCTTCTTTTGGGCACCTACCGAGCGCACTTCAAGACAGAATTTTTCAAAAAAGTTTAGTAGTGCCTGTTCGTCCTGATTGGATATTGCGTCGCGAAATTCCTGTACGGTGCAACCATCACGCAAAAAGAACTTGAGGCGTGCGTGCGGGTAGCTTGAGTGCTGGAGCTCAGAGATGTCGTGAATCGTAGGTGTTGCGTCAAATTCTCCGCCGTGTCCCCACAGTGCTGGTGTCGATTCAGAAAAGATAAGATCACGCATTGTTTTTGATCGATCCTGTACGCGAAAACTTATGCCATCACGACTGACAAAATGGGGTGGGAGACTCAACAGATAATTAAAATAATCGAGTGTCGAAGGATATTCTTTTTTTGGCAATCCATAAAAATTAACATCATTAGGTATTTGGCTATGTTCTGCAGGGATCCGCCATGCCTCATCGCGCCAGTCTTGAAAACCCGTATCCTGATTTTGCCAAATAGGACCGTTCGCAAATAGCGCGTAATTAATCGGCGCCAAGCGGCTGTACAGTTTCAAATACTGAGTGATATCTTTTTTTGGCACATCAAGCCAGATATGATTTGCAGCAATGATGAACCAATAGTGGTGATACTCCTTAAATCTTTCTGCATTTATGTACTGAATCATTGATTTGCTGCAGCAGTCAGGATGCTTACAAGATGCATCACATTTTACTGACAGGGGGTCAAAATCACCAGGGAACACACTCGTTCCAATAATGGCGCATCCAATGGTTTTGAGAATCTCGCTGCATTCATTCAGGAGGTTAGTCATTAGCGCATGACTTTCCTGAACAGTGTTAGTTGGGGGGACATTATATTCAATGAGTCCGACGCCGTCATCGGTAGTTATGTAGATTCCATCTTTCGTGGAACCTGCTAGTCCTTTTGAGTCAGGGTCAAATTTTGCTTTCCAGCCGTTCTGCTGGAGACCGGAGTGAAATGCTTCGAATTTTGCACGAGACATTGGCCTGTTGCCTTCTCGAACGAGAAATTCAAACTCGTAGCCGATCATGGGGTGATTATTCCATTTGGCGAAGGTATTGCAAGTGTTAGTATTATTAAATGCTCGATAAGCAAGATGCTCCAAAAGAGCGATTGGCAACCCCAGATGAGTCGAAGATTTTCAGTGAAGCAATTGACCGTATAGAATCTCCAAGTTTTTTTGCGTATGGATCACTTTTATATCCGCAGGTAATTGCCGATAGAATGAATGAGGCTGGAATAAGATCAAGAAAAGTAGAAAAAGGCGATATCTGGGTCACCAGAAGTTACCAGGAGGCACTACAAATAAGAAAAGATAAACCCGACTCAGTGGTTATTTTATATGGTCCCCGAATCGAAGGTGTTCGAGTCAAGATGTCAACGAGTGCGTACAACGACGAGCTTTGCAGGCATTTTAAAATTCATGACGACTTTGATACAAGTGACATGAAGGAGAATCATTATCTCCTGGCAACACATGATCGAGTAAGATCGGGTACTGATTTCAAAGAGAGAGGAAGACCACTGCATGGGGGTTTTATTTTAGGTCTTAAGCCCAAAGAAATCGCAAAGGTTCACGCGTATGAAAGAATTCCTGCTTCATCAAT
>JBEBGP010000159.1:0-5613 GCA_040081045.1 Candidatus Nitrotoga sp. | reverse complement strand
CTGCGATCAAATTTTATTGGTCGAGCCTGCCAAAAATCCCAAGGCTGATTTTTGTTACCGCATTTTTAACGCGGATGGGGGCGAGGTGGAGCAATGCGGCAATGGCGCGCGTTGTTTTGTGCGCTTTGCACATGAGCAGGGTTTGACAACCAAGCGCGAGATTGTGGTGGAAACCAAGAGCGGTTTAATTACCCCGCGCCTGGAAGATAATGGTCGCGTCACGGTTAACATGGGTGCGCCTGTTTTTGTGGCGGCGCAAGTCCCATTTGTCAGCGATAGCGACAACATCATTCAATCATTGCAAGTGGGTGATGACACAGTACAAGTTTCTGTGGTATCTATGGGTAATCCGCACGCGGTGCAAGTGATAGAAAATATCAACGATGCGCCTGTCATTACACAAGGCGCGCTGATAGAAAACCATGCACGATTCCCGAATCGGGTGAATGCAGGCTTTATGCAAATTGTGGATCGCAGCCATATCAAGCTGCGTGTGTATGAACGCGGGGCAGGCGAGACCCTGTCTTGCGGTACGGGCGCGTGTGCGGCGGTGGTAACGGGAGTTCGGCGCGGGTTATTGGATAATAAAGTACACGTGGAAACCCGGGGCGGCGGCTTGGACATTTTCTGGCAGGACGAGGGTGTCATGATGACCGGGCCGGCCATCACGGTGTTTGAAGGTGAAATACACTTGTAAAATACTCAGGGGAGTAGTTTGATGAAATCTACAGAGGTTGCGGCATACTTAAAAAATAATCCCAAATTTTTTGAGGAACACGCCGAGATGATGTCAGAAATAACCATACCGCATCCTTATGGCGGGCGCACTATTTCGCTGAGCGAGCGGCAACTTTTAACCCTGCGTGAAAAAAACAAGCTGCTGGAAAAAAAGTTGCATGAAATGGTGGAGTTTGCACAATACAATGAACTGCTGCAACAAAAAGTACATCAATTTGGATGCTCGTTATATGCCCCCAATAATTTTCTTGATACTGGAAGTGCTGAAGATATGGCACATATCATCACCCGCAATTTGAAGGAGATTTTTGCGGTACCCCATGCAGTGCTGCACCTGTGGAAAACACACCCGTCCAACATGGAAATCATTACCTTTGCCGATAAACAATACAAGTCCGTTTGCACACACCGTGCCATGCATAATACGCAACTTTGGTTTGGGGAAATTGCACCACAGTTGCGCTCCTTTGCCTTGTTACCGTTGCGCGCGGGAAATTTATCAATAGGTTTGCTTGTTTTGGCCAGTGAAGATGAGCAGCGTTTTTATCCGGACATGGGCACACAGTTTTTAGATCGCATCGCGGAAATCACGAGCAGTGCTATCCATCCATTCCTTTAGACATGCGCGATTCACCGCCACCCGCCAGCGAATTTCATGATCATACAAAGCCTGAGTTTCTCCTGTCAGGCTTCGTGGCATTTCTGAACAACGAGCGGCAATACTCCCCCTTAACCGTTGAAAATTATGCCCGCGACTTGCGGCGTTTATTTCAACTGGTTGGCACAATCCAGCTAAACGTATTAAACAATTTTCAAATTCGCCGCTACATCGCGCAATTGCACAGCAGTGGTCTGGGTGGGAAAAGTTTGGCACGCCTGTTGTCTGCATGGCGCAGTTTTTTTACTTATCTCATACGCGATCATCACTACACAGACAATCCCTGCACGGGGATACGCGCACCCAAATCGGCGCGGCAATTGCCGCATGTGCTGTCGCCGGACGAAGCGGTACGCATGGTGGATATACCCACCAATGATGAAACTCTGGCGGTGCGCGACAAAGCCATGTACGAGTTGCTTTATTCATCCGGTTTACGTTTGGCAGAATTGGTTGGTCTGAATTTGGACGCGCTGGATTTTTCTGATGCGTCCGTGCGGGTGATAGGCAAGGGAAGAAAATCACGCATAGTGCCGTTGGGCAGTCATGCAATCAGCGCGCTGCAAACCTGGTTACTGCTGCGCGCCCCACTCGTGAAGCCTGATGAGGAAGCGGTGTTTGTTAGCCGCACAGGTAAACGTATCAGCGCACGCTCGGTGCAGGTCAGAATAAAAGCCTGGGGCATCAAGCAAGGACTCATTAGCAATGTTCACCCCCATTTATTACGACACTCTTTTGCGTCACACGTTTTGCAATCCAGCGGTGATTTGCGGGCGGTGCAGGAGATGCTCGGTCACGCGAGTATTTCTACGACACAGGTTTACACCCATCTCGATTTTCAGGCGCTCAGTAAAGTGTATGACGCGGCGCATCCTCGCGCTCGTAAAAAAGTACCCGGAAAAAAATATCCTTGAGTGCAAAAACAAAACCTGGACTATGCATCCTCAAAGCCAGGCGTGAAAAATCATTGCTGCGTCGCCATCCCTGGATATTTTCTGGCGCGATTGAGCGCGTCAGCGGACAATTGCAAAATGGTGATACCGTCGCGGTACATGCCGCACAAGGCACATTTTTTGGATATGCCGCATACAACGCGCTGTCTAAAATCAGTGCGCGCATGTGGTCATGGCAGGAAAGTGACTGCATTGATGCCGATTTTTTTCGCCACAAAATCAGTGCAGCACTGGCTGCCCGCAGTGCGCTCAATATCGCGCAACATAGCACGGGCATCCGGCTTATTCATGGCGAGGCGGATGGTTTGCCAGGGCTGGTAGTTGATCAGTACAACGATGTGCTGGTGATGCAAATTGGCAGTGCCGGGGCGGAAAAATGGCGCCAGGTGTGTGCGGAAATTTTACAAAACCTGTGCCGACCCGTCTGCATTTATGAGCGCTCTGATTCAGATTCGCGCACGCTGGAAGGCTTGCCTGAACGCAACGGCGTGATGCTCGGCACCTTGCCAGAGACGCTTGTGCTTACCGAGCATGGCATACGTTTTGGTGTGGATGTGGCGTATGGACAGAAAACCGGTTTTTATCTCGACCAGCGCGATAATCGCGCCCTGATAGGGGAGTTGGCACGCGATAAAGACGTGCTGAATTGCTTCTGTTATAGCGGTGGTTTTTCCCTGTACGCCCTGCGTGGCGGTGCAAAATCAGTGTTATCCGTTGATTCTTCCGCCGAAGCATTACAGATCGCGCAACGGAATGTTGCGCTTAATGCATTGGATGCCAGGCGTGCACAATGGCTGTGTGAAGATGTGTTTCAAGCGTTACGTAAACTGCGCGATCAAAATAAAAAATTCGATTTGATAATTTTAGACCCACCCAAATTTGCCCCTACCGCGGCCTTCGCCGAAAAAGCGGCACGCGGTTACAAAGATATTAATTTACTGGGTTTTAAATTGTTAAATCCCGGCGGAATGTTGGCCACTTATTCCTGCTCGGGTGGAGTCAGTGATGATTTGTTTCAAAAAATTGTAGCGGGCGCAGCTTTGGACGCGGGTGTCGAGGCGCAGATTATATATAAACTGCATGCTGCAGCTGATCATCCGGTGCTGCTCAGCTTTCCTGAGGGCGCGTATTTGAAGGGTTTGCTGTTGCGCGTGGCAGGATAGGTTATGACGAAATTTCTGTGAGCAATTTATGTGGGAATTGTATGCGTAAAATTTTGTTACTAGGCAAAAGCGGGCAACTGGGCTGGGAATTGCAGCGCACTTTGATGCCGCTTGGCCAAATTATCGCGTTGAATTCAAGCGAGTTGAATCTCGCGCAGTCGGACGCGATTCGGCAAGTGTTGCGACAGGTTCAACCGAATATCATAGTGAATGCTGCCGCATATACCGCAGTTGATCGGGCCGAGACGGAGGTGGAATTGGCTATGGCGATTAACGGTACCGCCCCGGGTATATTGGCGGAAGAAGCAAAAAAATTAAATGCGCTGTTGCTGCATTACTCCACTGATTATATTTTTGATGGACATAAAACTGGCGCGTATGTAGAAGATGACACGCCCAACCCGCTCAGCGTGTATGGAAAAACGAAACTCGCTGGCGAGCAGGCCATTCGTGCGACAGGGGTCAATCACTTTATTTTTCGCACAAGTTGGGTGTATGGCGCGCGTGGCAAAAATTTTTTGCTGACCATGTTGCGGCTGGCGCAGGAGAAGCGAGAGTTGCGTATCGTAAACGATCAAATAGGCGCGCCTACCTGGTGTCGTACCATTGCCGAAATCAGCGCACAAGTACTCGCACAATTGGCAACAACACACACTCTTTCGAGTGTACCGGGAAAGCACATTAAAACGGAAGAGGTGAGTGGAACGTATCACCTGACTGCGGCTGGACAGGTGTCCTGGCATGACTTTGCCACAGCCATTATGCGGCTGGCAGCAGTCCAGCCTGCACCCGCCCTGATTCCCATTCAGAGTGTTGCCTATTCTTCGCCCGCAGCCAGGCCGCTTAATTCGGTATTGTCGAATAATAAATTGCAGCGGGTTTTTAATTTGTCCGGCGGGGATTGGGAGGCCAACTTAAAACTATGTTTGGCGGGGCTGCTGGAGTCTAATTCCAATTCGCGTTAAAAACGATAACTGTGTTGGCATCGTCTTCAGCTCCTAGTCGTACTCAAATGTACTGTCTTCGTCACCTCATCCTTGCCGCCTAGTTCAATGCAATGCTAAATTTACCTTTGTTAACACCTCTTCGGTGAGTGTGCCGATCGCCGCGTTTAATTGTAGCAAACTATACAAATAGGCGTATTGCGCCTGCGCTAAATCACGCCGGGTTGCATACAATTGCTGTTGCGCATTCAGCACATCCAGATTAGTGCGCACCCCTGCGGATTGCCCCAACTTGCTTGCTTCCAGCAAGCTTTCACTGGATTTCAATGCCTGCTGCAACGCTTGTACTTGCGCTACCCCGCTACCCACACCCAAAAATGCCTGCTGAGTTTGCACGGCGAGATTGCGTTGCGCTACGGATAGGTCATCACGGATGCGATCATAATTAGCTTCTGCCTCACGCCATTTGGATTGGGTACTGCCACCTTGAAACAAAGGCATGTTCAATTGTACCCCCACAGAAGCTGCACGGTTATTACTACCCAGCGGGGCATCGGAAAAATTTCTGGCATAATTCGCCACCAGATCCAATGTCGGATAATGCCCATCCCGGTTGCGAATACGATCTTTTTTGGCCAGCTCAACCGAAATTTTTGCAATATTCAGGAGTGGGTTGTTCCTTTGAGCATTGTCCAGCCAAAATTGCATGTCGGGCGGGTGCGGTGGCACCAGCTTGAATTGCTGCCCTGGCTTATTTGGCGTATTCGGCGCTTGCAAAGTAGTGAGGGGTACATTAACCATTTGCTGTAGAGCGGTGCGCCTGGTCGCCAAATTACTGTTCGCCACAATGGCTTGTGCGTTAACCAAATCAAGCCGTGCTTGCGCCTCATATACATCCGTAATGGTGGCACTGCCCGCATTAAAAAGTTCCTTGGCCTGATGTAGCTGCCCGATAATGGCTGCCTTCTGCGCCTCGCTCGACTGCACATTTTCCTGTGCAATTAATACATCAAAATATGCTTGCGCCACACGTAAAATTAATTCCTGTTCGGCATTTTTTAGTTGCGCCTCACTTTGTGCGACTTGCAAGTCGGCAATGCTGTAAGCGTGCCAATTCTGTTGGCGAAATAGCGGCTGCACCAGACTGATGCCATAGC
>JBEBGP010000181.1:0-5614 GCA_040081045.1 Candidatus Nitrotoga sp. | reverse complement strand
ATTCACCACTCAACTCAATTTCAATTAGCCTTGAAGCGATTTACCAAGCTCCCTGGCAACCCCGCACAGACATCGATCACCCGACAAATTAATCAAAAATTTAATTCTCTGCGTTTACAGGCTGAAAAAAATATTGCCCAGAAGGAAGCGTTGCTGATTCAAGAAACCCGTTTCAATAATCTGCGGCAAAAAATCAATAATGAGCTAAATGAGGGGATACAAACATTAATCGCATCACAATTGAGTGTGGCCAGATCTTCCATTGATCAAGTCACACAAGACATGATAACCGCGTTGCTGCTGCTGGGGCCCCTGCTCTTGGCGGGGAGCATCGGTGCCGGCGTGATGATTGTGCGCTGGATCAAGCGACCTATACAGGAATTAACCGAAGGTGCCAGCAGAATTGGCGGCGGTGATTGGGAACATCGTATCCCGCAACATGGCCAGGATGAATTTACCGACTTGGCAGCGCAGTTTAACCGGATGGTGGAAAAATTACAGTCCACAACTGTCTCAAAGTTGGCACTGGAATCCAGCGAACAAGAACTGCAAAAGATCAACATGCAACTGGTAAAGGAGGTTGAAAAACACAAACTCGCGCAAGCCACCATTCAACAAATGGCTTATTACGATGCCTTAACAGACCTGCCTAATCGCCGCTTGTTTAATGATCGCCTGCAACAAGCCATGTTGACCGCAAATCGCGAACAGAAATCTATCGCAATCATGTTGATGGATCTCGATCACTTTAAAGAGGTGAACGACACCTTGGGTCATCACTACGGTGACTTGTTGTTACAACAAGTGGGCAAACTGGTACGCGGCCTGTTGCGTGAGTCGGACACGATTGCGCGGCTGGGTGGTGATGAGTTTGCGGTGCTGCTGAGCAATACAGATCGCCAAGGCGCAATATCGACTGCGGAAAATATCAGCAATGCCCTGAATCAACCTTTTGAATTGGGTGAAATTAGCTATAACGCACGCATAAGCGTCGGTATAGCCTTGTTCCCCGAGCATGGCAATGATATCAGCAGTTTGTTACGCCGCGCCGACATTGCTATGTACGTGGCCAAAGGCACAGGCGGCGGACATATTGTGTATGAAACCGCGCATGACAAACACAGCACCGAGCGCCTGATGCTGGTGGGTGAATTGCGCCAGGCAATCGAAAATAAACAGGAGTTGGTTCTGCATTATCAGCCAATCATAAACTGCGCCACCAAGCGCATCACCAGTGTCGAGGCACTGCTGCGCTGGCAACATCCCAAGCGTGGTTTATTGCAGCCGGATACCTTTATTGATCGGGCAGAGGGTGCCGGGTTGATACTGCCGCTGACCTTATGGGTACTGGAAGAGGCACTGAATCAGGGGAAAAAATGGGTTACCAAAGGATTGCGCATACCGATTGCCGTCAATATATCCGCTTCGAGTATGCACCTCAAACCTCTGTGGCTGAAAGTGAGCGATTTACTGCGCGAGCATGCCGTAACCCCCGGCCAGCTGGCGTTGGAAATTACCGAAAGCGCGATCATGGAAGATCCAACATATGCCCGCTCGCTGCTGACTTATCTAAGTGAGTCTGGCATCTCGGTCTCTATTGATGACTTTGGTACCGGATATTCCTCACTCGCCTATCTGAGTCGCCTGCCCGTGCACAATCTAAAAATCGACAAGTCTTTCGTGTTGGGTATGGTTAAAAATAAAAACGATGAAATGATCGTGCGTTCTACCATCGATTTAAGTCACAACATGCACATTAAGGTAATCGCCGAGGGCGTGGAAGATCAACAAACACTGGATAACCTAATTGCCCATGGCTGCGACTCTGCACAGGGTTACTTTATAGGTCGCCCTCTTCCGGCTGACACATTTTACCAATGGCTGCTTACCTCGCCCTGGTTTGAGCAACCGCTATTGAATCAGAACCCGCAAATAAAAAATAAAGCGTCATCAAAACAATCTATATAGTAGCGCATAAACTGCCTTGACCCAAAATAAAATCCCCCCAAGTCAATCCGGCACCGAATCAATCAGGAGATATTTAGGGACGCATTGATTTAATCCTCCATGTACCCGCAGGGGCACGCCGTAGTTGTACGCTGGCCGCGTTCCCCTGGCGTCACCTTGGCTCCGTGCATTCCACCCCGCAAAGCCGATGTCGCGGCCATGTGGGATTAAACCAGTGCTTCCTTAGGAGTTGGAAATGGATCAAAACGTCAATAGCACGCACATTTAGTCCACCACCGTTGAAATGGCGAACTGTATCAGCTCCGTTGGATCCTCCGCATACGTCTGCCCTAGGCTGATGTCCCCGGTCCCGTGCAGCACTAAAGTTTCTGAAATAATGCTGGTCATGCGGCCGTCCCCAAATCGAATATGCGTGCCATTGACGCTTTGATCCACGATAATAAATTTACCAAAACGCAATTCCAGTCTGGCATGCTGGCGCGAAGAAAAATCACTTTTGACCACAATTGAGCAGGATTTTTCGCGACCCAACATGGCGCTCTTTTGCTGATTGTCAACTGTAAAGGTCTGATCACGGTAGCGCAGTATCAGCGCGCGGTTGCCTTCCTGCGGCTTACGATAAGCGGGAATGCCAATACGGGTGCGAGAAGTGTCATCCTCATTCCAGTTCACCTGGTAAATATCGATCTGCTCGATCCGTCCTTTAAGGCTGGAGCGGTAAATTTGCTGCATCTTGGCGCGTAGATTTTCAGGCAACACGTTAAACACTGTGGGCGTGGTGGCGATTTTACAAGCGCGTGTTTCAGCCGTTATGTGCGCCGCCACATTGACCGTGTCACCGTACAAATCTCCTTCTTCATTAATGACATCTCCCATGTGAAAACCGACGCGGATATGAATAGGATCGTAGTCTTCCAGCTTGTCACCCTCAACCACCACTTGCAAAGCGCACGCCGCATGAAAAGCAGCTTCCGCGCTGGGGAAGCTGCACATAATTTCATCACCAATCGTTTTTATTAATGTACCCTGATGCTGACGTATGGTATTCGACATGGAGTCTATATACCGGACAACCAACTGACGGCCAATGGCATCACCATATTTATCATAAATCGCGGAGCTGCCGCAAATATCGGCGAACAAAATTGCAAGTTTGGTAACTGATTGGGGCATATTAATTTTGAATCCAGCAGGGGGAATAAATTATTTTTTATATATGTGCGGGTTTTATGTGCGGGTTTTATGTGCAGGCTATTCGTACCGGGACGCATAACTTACACCGTATAATCCTCAAAATCAATATATTGCTTCCATGAATTGGTAAATATGCTGCGCCTCAAAAAATTGCTTATCGCTGTAAGTGCGGGCGTGTTGATAGTTCCGGCATTTTCCCCGACAGGATTTTCCCCGCTCGAATTTTTTCCACTGGGCGTCGTTGCGTTAAGTATTTTGTTTTGGCTATGGCACGCCATCAACAAACGTGAGGCTGCGTGGCTGGGGTTTTATTTCGGTCTTGGATTATTCGGTGCCGGCATCGGCTGGATATATATTGCGTTGCATGACTATGGCGGCATGTCACCCCTGCTGGCTGTTCTTGCCACAGCGTTGTTTGCCGCCTTTTTGTCCTTGTTTCCAGCATTGGCCGGCCATATACAAGCACAACTCTCCGCCCCGCTGTGGATGCGCTTAACACTCATCATGCCCGCCGCATGGGTATTGCTGGAATGGCTACGCGGCATGATATTTACCGGCTTTCCATGGCTTGCAATGGGTTATACACAAGTCTCTGCAACCCGCAGCCCACTGGCAGCTTATGCGCCTGTGTTGGGCGTGTACGGCGTGTCGCTGATGATGGCTATCAGCGCGGGCTTATTGGTTTTACTGCTGCTGTCGCACTGGACTCGGTCGGGAAAATTTGCCTTGTCTGGTTTGGCGATAGTATGGATAGGTGGCACCACTCTACAGGCCGTGGAATGGACACAGGCCGCAGGCAAGCCTGTGCAAGTCGCGCTGCTGCAGGGCAATATTCCGCAGCACCTGAAATTTCGCGAAGAGGCTCTGGTCAACACGCTGGAAACGTATCGCCGACTGATACTGCAAAGTGAGGCGCGTTTAATCGTTCTGCCTGAAACCGCCGTGCCGATGCTGCGCCATAACATGCCGGAAAATTATCTGGAAATTTTGCGTCGCCATGCACAAAAAAATGGCGGCGATATTCTGCTGGGCAGCTTTGAAAAAGAGGATGGGCAATATTTCAACAGCGTGTTTTCACTCGGCATGACGGAATCGCAAAGCTATCGAAAAAATCATCTGGTGCCGTTTGGAGAATTCATCCCGCTGCGTCCGGCACTCGGTTGGTTGATCAACGGCGTATTAAATATCCCCATGTCGGATCTGGCAAGAGGCGGGGATAACCAGCCTGTACTGCATGTGGCCGGACAGCGCGTGGCCGTGAATATTTGTTATGAAGACGTATTTGGCGAAGAAATCATTCGCGCACTGCCGGAAGCCACGCTGCTGATAAATATAACCAACGACGCCTGGTACGGCAAATCAAGCGCGGCTATGCAGCATAATCAAATTGCCCGAATGCGCGCATTGGAAAGCGGACGCATGATGCTGCGCGCAACCAATACCGGGGTCACTTCTATTATCCGGCGCGATGGCACCATTCAAGCCTTGCTTCCGCAACACGAGGAAGGCACACTCGTTGGACAGGTGCAAGGCTACACTGGCAGCACACCCTATGTGCGCTGGGGCAATGCCGCGGTATTGTCACTCATTGCCGCGATGCTGGCTGGTGCATGGCTGCGGCGCAGCGGTTAAAATGAACTGGTGCTGTTACATCCTGCGCTGCGTCGACGACACGCTCTACACCGGCATCACCAACGATCTGGAAAAACGCCTGCTCGCGCACAACACTGGCACCGCGGCCAAATACACGCGCAGTCGTTGCCCGGTGCAATTAATCTATGCCGAACCCTGTGCAAATAAATCCATCGCACTCAAACGTGAATTGCAAATCAAGAAACTATCGCGCCCGGACAAAATGCTGTTAAGGAATCGTTGATTAAGCCGGCGAGCGTGAAGAAGTGCAAGGCGCACAGCACACAGGAACCGCAGTGTATGTGGTATACGTGAGAATTCCGAGTACTGTGCAACGCAGCAATTCACCCGTACAGGCACTTAATCAGCGATTCCATGGTGACGGGAGCAGACGAATACCCGTAAAATGGCGGCCTTTGCCGTACCACAGGTTTATTGCATGTCCAACTCCAACAAACTGAGCTTTCAACAAATCATCCTGACGCTCCAACAATTCTGGGATAAGCAAGGCTGCGCCTTGCTGCAACCCTATGACATGGAGGTTGGCGCGGGCACTTCGCACACCGCTACCTTTTTGCGTGCACTCGGCCCCGAGCCATGGAAAGCCGCATATGTGCAGCCCTCGCGTCGCCCCAAAGATGGTCGTTATGGCAACAACCCCAACCGCTTGCAGCACTATTATCAATTTCAGGTCGTGCTCAAACCGGCGCCCGAAAACATTCTGGAATTGTATTTGGAATCATTAAAAACACTGGGCTTTGATCTTAAAAAAAATGATGTACGCTTTGTCGAAGACGATTGGGAAAACCCAACATTGGGC
>JBEBGP010000251.1:0-19965 GCA_040081045.1 Candidatus Nitrotoga sp. | reverse complement strand
AGCGTGGATCGATGAAGCAAAACATGGAAGAGTTGATTCACCACTTCAAGCTGTTTACCGAGGGTATGCACGTACCCGAAGGTGAAGCTTATGCGGCGGTTGAACATCCCAAAGGAGAGTTCGGCATTTATTTGATTTCGGATGGGGCGAACAAACCTTACCGCATGAAAATTCGCGCCCCGGGCTTTCCGCATATTGCAGGATTGGATGAAATGACACGCGGTCACATGATTGCTGACGTGGTCGCAATTATTGGCACACAAGACATCGTTTTTGGAGAGGTTGACCGTTAAAATGTTATCCGAACAAATTCAGGCCAAAATTAATCGCGAATTAAAAAAATATCCTGCCAACCAAAAACAATCTGCCGTGATGTCAGCATTGCGGTTTGTGCAGGACGAAAAAGGTTGGATTAGCGATGATGATATGGCTGACGTGGCAGACTATCTGTCCATGCCGCAGATGTCAGTCTATGAAGTGGCTACTTTTTATAATATGTACAATCTGAAGCCGATGGGTCGCCACACTCTGACGGTATGTACCAACCTCTCCTGCCAATTAGTGGGTTCGGACGATATCATGCATCACATAAAAAGCAAGCTGGGTATCGCACCAGGCGAAGTGACTACCGACGGTAAATTTGGCCTGCGCGCGGGAGAGTGCCAGAACATGTGCGATGAGGCACCCGTGTTAATGCTGAATAATAAAAGAACTTGCGGACGGTTGACCGCCGCGAAAATTGATCAATTACTGCTGGAGCTGAACAAGTAATGGGTGCGCCTATCCTTCTCAATACCATGCAGTTTGAAAAGCCGTGGACGCTGGCGAATTATTTGAGTGTGGGCGGCTATCAGGCTCTGCGGAAAATCCTGGCGGAAAAAATGTCCCCGGATGCCATCATCGCGGAAGTAAAAGCTTCCGGCTTGCGTGGTCGCGGCGGCGCCGGATTTCCAACCGGCTTGAAGTGGAGCTTCATGCCGCGCAATTATCAGGGCGACAAATATCTGGTTTGCAATTCGGACGAGGGGGAACCCGGCACGTTTAAGGATCGCGATATTCTGAGTTTCAACCCGCATATTGTGATCGAAGGTATGGCCATAGCGGCTTACACCATGGGCGTGAAGGTGGGTTATAACTATGTGCATGGCGAGATTTTTGAATCTTACGAGCGCATGGAAGCAGCCTGTGATGAAGCGCGTGCGGCCGGCTACCTAGGCGACAAGATATTGGGCAGTGACTTCAGTTTCGATTTGCATAACCATTTGGGCTATGGCGCGTATATTTGCGGTGAAGAGACAGCATTGCTCGAATCACTGGAAGGTAAAAAGGGTCAGCCACGCTTTAAACCACCCTTCCCCGCCAGCTTTGGCCTGTATGGCAAGCCCACCACAATCAACAATACCGAAACCTTCGCCAGCATTCCATACATCATCAATAACGGCGGGCAAAAATTTTTAGAATTAGGCAAGCCGAACAATGGCGGCATCAAACTGTTTTCCATTTCCGGACATGTCAATAACCCGGGTAATTTTGAAGTACCTCTGGGCACACCATTCAAAAAACTCCTGGAAATGGCCGGTGGTATGCGCGGTGGGCGCAAGCTGAAAGCCTGCATTCCGGGCGGCTCTTCCATGCCCGTGCTGACTGGCGAGATTATGATGGATCTGGACATGGACTATGACTCAGTTATTAAAGCCGGATCAATGTTGGGTACAGGCGCGATCATTGTGATGGATGACACCACCTGCATGGTACGGGCGCTGGAGCGCTTGTCTTATTTTTATTTTGAAGAGTCGTGTGGACAATGCACGCCGTGCCGCGAGGGTACGGGCTGGTTGTATCGCATCGTACATCGAATTGAAACGGGTCAGGGACGGCCGGAAGATTTGGATTTGTTGCTGGATTTATGCGAGAACATTGCGGGTCGCACCATTTGCGCGTTGGGCGATGCGGCGGCATGGCCAGTACAGGGATTTCTCAAACATTTCCGCAGCGAATTTGAACATCACATTGAACACAAACGCTGCCTGGTTTAGCGATGGAAAATCAGGTCCAAAAGGTGAGTAATGATAAATCTTGAAATTGACGGCAAAAATATTGCGGTAGAAAGCGGCACTTCGGTAATCGAAGCAGCCAACCGTCTGGGCATTTATGTCCCGCATTTTTGTTATCACAAAAAACTCTCCATCGCGGCCAACTGCCGCATGTGTCTGGTGCAAGTTGAGAAAGCACCCAAGCCTTTACCCGCCTGTGCCACGCCAGTTGCCGAAGGAATGAAAGTTCAGACCGCATCGGCGCAGGCCGTAAAAGCGCAAAAAGGCGTAATGGAATTCTTACTGATTAATCATCCGCTTGACTGTCCAATATGCGATCAGGGCGGTGAGTGCGAATTGCAGGATTTGGCTGTGGGCTACGGCGGCAACGCATCGCGCTATCAGGAAGAAAAACGCGTGGTGATGGCCAAAGACATTGGCCCGTTGGTGGCCGCAGAAGAAATGAGTCGTTGTATCAACTGCACGCGTTGCGTGCGATTCGGTATTGAAATTGGCGGCGAAATGGAATTAGGACAGGCATTCCGTGGCGAACATGCCGAAATTATGAGTTTTCTGTCCGGGACGGTGGATTCGGAGTTATCCGGCAATATGATAGACCTGTGCCCTGTGGGTGCACTGACCAGCAAACCCTTCCGCTACAGCGCCAGAACATGGGAATTATCCCGGCGCAAGTCGGTGAGTCCACATGATGGCCTGGGCTCCAACCTTACCATACAGGTAAAAAATAACCGCGTGATGCGCGTCCTGCCGGGCGAAAACGAGGCGATCAATGAATGCTGGTTGTCGGATAAAGATCGCTTCAGCTACGATGGCCTGAACTCTACAGATCGTTTAACCAAGCCCATGCTCAAGCAGGATGGGCAGTGGATAGAAGTGGAATGGCAAACTGCACTGGAATATGTAGCCAATGGCCTGCGCCAGATAAAAGAGTCATCCGGTGCGGAGCACATCGCCGCGCTTGCCACACCGCATTCCACCTTGGAAGAATTATATCTATTACAGAAATTGGCGCGTGGTTTGGGCAGCAATAATGTGGATTTTCGTTTGCGTCAATCTGATTTCAGTGCGGATGGCAAACAGGCAGGTGTGCCCTGGTTGGGAATGGCGGTTGCAGATATTAACAAATGCGATCGCTTTTTATTGGTAGGCAGCTTTTTGCGCAAAGATCAACCCCTGCTGGCTGCGCGTGTGCGGCACGCTATCAGGAAGGGCGCGCAATTGAATGTGTTACATGCCGCTGACGATGATTTGCTGATGGCAGTAGCCAATAAATCTATCGTTGCGCCAACTGAAATGGTTGCGGTGCTAACCCAGATATTGCAGGCAATGACGCAGATCAAACAAGCCAATCCAGCGGCCTCCCCTGCAAATCCGGCAGCCAAAATTGCAGCGAGTTTGGCCAGTGGCGAACGTGTCGCAATCCTATTGGGAAATTTCGCACAACAACATCCGCAGGCTGCGCAATTACATTCCTTATCACAACAAATCGCCGCATTATGCGGCGGCAAATTTGGATTTTTGGGCGAAGCTGCCAATAGTGTGGGCGGCTATCTGGCGCACGCCGTGCCTCATTTATCAGCGAGCAAAATCTCTTCAGCCAAACCGGGTATGAATGCTGCATCGATGTTGGCATCACCCCGCAAAGCTTATGTTTTACTGAATGTAGAAGCCGACTTGGATACGCACAATCCTCAACAGGCCATGGCGGCCATGCGCGCTGCAGATATGGTAGTTGCCCTCAGCGCATATAAACACAATGCGCTGGATTATGCCGATGTGCTGTTGCCCATCGCGCCGTTTACAGAAACTTCCGGCACTTTCATCAGCACCGAAGGGCGCGTACAAAGTTTTAAAGGAGTCGTGCAGCCATTGGGTGAAGCGCGGCCAGCCTGGAAAATATTGCGCGTATTGGGCAATCTTCTGGATATACCCGGATTCGATCAGGATAGCAGCGAAACCGTGCGCGATGAGGCATTGGCAGGAGTGGACATTGCGGGCAGACTGAACAATGCCGGGTTGAGCATTACGCCCGTAACGGCGACTACCCAAACTGGCTTACAGCGTGTCAGTGATGTACCGATTTATGCCGCCGATGCGGTTGTACGCCGCTCCGCGCCACTACAAGCCACAGTAGATGCCGCTGAACCAGTGGTGATAATGCATGGCGAAGAATTTTCCAGACTGGGTGTAAAAATCGGGGATTTGGTTAAAGTCAGTCAAGGTCAAGGCAGCATCCGGCTCACCGCACGGGCAGATAATAAATTGCCGAAGGGTGTGGTACGCCTGGCTGCGGGTCATGTTGCCACTGCAAAATTGGGTGCAATGTTTGGAACGGTGACGGTGGAGCGCGCATGACAGAACTGCTACAAACAGTGCATGAATTGGGCAACGGCTATTTGGGCGTGCTGTGGCTGCCAGTCTGGACGCTGGTAAAAATCCTCGTCATCGTATTGCCCATATTTGGCAGTGTCGCCTATATTACTTTGGCAGAGCGCAAAGTGATCGGCTATGTACAGGCGCGCATCGGCCCCAACCGCGTCGGCTATTTTGGTCTGTTGCAACCTCTGGCAGATGGCATCAAATTGCTGCTCAAGGAAATTATTATCCCAACAGGCTCCAATAAATTGCTATTTATTGCCGCCCCGGTTTTAGCTTTGGTGCCGGCTTTGGTGGCATGGGCGGTGGTGCCAATTTTTGACGAGATTGTTTTAGCCGACGTGAATGCGGCTCTTTTATATATTTTGGCCATGACTTCGCTGGGCGTGTACGGCGTGATTATTGCGGGCTGGGCATCCAATTCCAAATATGCATTTCTGGGTTCATTGCGTTCGGCGGCGCAAATTGTGTCATATGAAATCCCCATGGGATTCGCACTGGTGTGCGTGCTGATGGTTTCCGGCAGCATGAATCTGGGCGACATTGTGCATGGGCAACAAAGCGAAATGGGCATGCTGGGTTGGTATTTCATTCCACTGTTCCCGATGTTGATAGTTTATTTTATTGCGGGTGTCGCCGAGACCAATCGCTCTCCTTTTGATACGGTTGAGGGTGAATCTGAAATTGTCGCGGGTTTCCACGTCGAATATGCAGGCATGGGGTTCGGGCTATTCATGCTGGCCGAATACGCCAACATGATCCTGATTGCAGCACTCACCGCGCTGTTATTCCTGGGCGGCTGGCTCAATCCATTTCATGGCTTGCCCATATTGGGTGAGTTGACCGATTACATCCCCGGCATTTTCTGGATGCTCGGTAAAATGTCCTTCATACTTTTTCTTTTTCTGTGGTTTCGCGCGACTTTCCCGCGTTACCGTTACGACCAATTGATGCGCTTGGGTTGGAAAATATTGATTCCGATCACGCTCATTTGGTTAGTGGTGGTAGGCGTATGGATGCAAACCCCCTATTGGTTGTGGTGAGGGAATAATGGGAAAAATGATCGGTTTTTTTAAATCCTTTTTGCTGATTGAGTTACTTAAAGGCATGGCCTTGACTGGGCGTTATTTATTCTCGCGCAAAATTACGGTGCAATTCCCCGAGGAGAAAACACCGCAGGGATACCGCTTTCGTGGCTTGCACGCCCTGCGCCGTTATGAAAATGGTGAAGAACGCTGCATCGGTTGCAAGCTGTGCGAGGCAGTCTGCCCTGCGTTAGCCATCGCGATTGAATCCGAGGAGCGTCCTGACGGCACGCGGCGCACAACACGGTATGACATCGACATGACTTTGTGCATTTTCTGCGGCTTGTGCGAAGAATCCTGCCCGGTTGATGCGATTGTAGAAACGCGCGTGTTTGAATACCACGGTGAAAAACGCGGTGATTTGTATTACACCAAGCCCATGTTGCTGGCCATGGGCGATAAACATGAAAAGCAGATTGCCCGCGACAAAGCGGCAGATGCAAAGTACAGGTAAGCACTTCAGGGCATGAGTATGAGTTTTGATACATTGGTTTTTTATATGTTTGCAGCTATCGCGATATTGTCTTCAATATCGGTCATCACCATGCGCAATCCGGTGCATGCTGTGCTGTTTCTGGTGCTGGCATTTGTCAGCTCGGCAGGGATATGGCTGTTGCTGGAAGCGGAATTTTTAGCCATCACCCTGGTGCTGGTTTATGTCGGCGCGGTCATGGTGTTATTTTTGTTTGTCGTGATGATGCTGGATATCAACATCGCCAAGTTGCGCGAAGGCTTCTGGCGCTGGTTTCCATTCGGCCTGACCCTGGCCGTTATAATGGTCATACAGATGGTTGCCGTGGTGGGTCACCGCCCGGCGGTAGAAACGGGCGTGGCGATCACCAAACATGCGGCCAACCATAGTAATACCAAAGAACTGGGACGTGTGCTCTACACCGATTATGTGTATCCGTTTGAGTTGGCGGCGATTGTGCTTTTGGTGGCCATCATCGCGGCGATTGCGCTGACCCTGCGGCATCGCAAGGATGCGAAATCGCAGGACGTGGCACAGCAGGTCAATGTGAAAAGGGCAGATCGCATCCGCGTCGTGCCCATGCCGTCCGGTTACCAGGAAGTGTCAGGCTACAAAGAAACATCCAAGCAGGAAAAAACATAACGCAGCCAGGCAGCATTTCTAGAGTGCCGGAAGATTTGAGGAAACGCTGATTGAATCATAAGAATGCATCAAAAAAGGATGAAACATGCTGAGTTTAGGTTTGGCGCATTATCTGGTTTTCGGGGCGATTCTATTTGCGATCGGGGTGGTCGGGATATTCCTCAACCGTAAAAATGTAATCGTATTGCTGATGTCCATCGAGCTGATGTTATTGGCCGTTAACACCAACTTCATTGCATTTTCGCGCTATATGGACGATTTGGCCGGGCAGGTATTCGTGTTTTTTATCTTGACTGTCGCCGCCGCAGAAGCCGCAATCGGTCTGGCGATTCTGATCGTGCTGTTCCGCAATCTGCGCACCATTAACGTGGATGATATTGGTAGCTTGAAAGGTTAATCGTGCAATGAGTAATATGCAAAATCTCTACTTGCTGGTTCCACTTGCGCCGTTGCTGGGCGCAATTCTCGCCGGACTGCTCGGCCATGTGTTAGGTCGCGTCTGGACACACCGCATCACCATTTTTATGGTGTTTGTATCCTTTGTCGCGTCGGTGTTGATTTATCAGGATGTCATGGCGGGACACACTTTCAACGGCACGGTCTATACCTGGATGACCACTCCGGATGCGCGGCTTGAAGTTGGTTTCATGATCGATCGGTTGACGGCTCTCATGATGTTGGTGGTGACCTTCGTCTCACTGATGGTACACATCTATACCATCGGGTATATGAAAGACGATGCCGGGTATCAGCGTTTCTTCAGCTACATCGCGCTGTTTACTTTTTCCATGCTGATGTTGGTTATGTCCAACAATTTTCTGCAATTGTTTTTTGCATGGGAAGCAGTCGGGCTAGTTTCCTATTTGTTGATCGGCTTCTGGTACACGCGCCCCACCGCCATTTACGCCAATCTCAAAGCCTTTCTGGTTAACCGTGTGGGCGACTTTGGCTTTCTACTGGGCATAGGTTTGGTGTTTATGGTGTTTGGCACCCTGGATTATCAGACAGTATTTAACGATGCTTCCAACCATGCCAAAGATATGGCCCCCATCGCGGGGGTGTCGTGGAATTTACTGAGCGCGATTTGCATACTCTTGTTTATCGGCGCAATGGGCAAATCGGCACAGTTTCCATTGCATGTGTGGTTGCCGGATTCCATGGAAGGCCCCACGCCAATCTCTGCTTTAATCCACGCGGCCACCATGGTGACGGCAGGTATTTTTATGGTGGCACGCATGTCGCCGATGTTTGAATTATCAGAAACCGCACTTTCATTTGTGATGGTTATAGGCGCGATTACCGCCCTATTCATGGGGTTTCTGGGGATCATTCAAACTGACATCAAGCGCGTGATTGCCTATTCCACCCTGTCGCAACTCGGCTATATGACTGTGGCACTGGGCGCTTCTGCTTACTCGGTGGCGATTTTCCACCTGATGACCCATGCCTTCTTCAAAGCACTGCTGTTCCTTGCGGCCGGTTCGGTAATTATCGCCATGCATCATGTGCAGGACATACGCCAGATGGGTGGCTTGCGCAAATACATGCCGATTACCTGGGTCACATTTTTGATTGGCTCGCTCGCTTTGATTGGCACGCCATTTTTGTCAGGCTTCTATTCCAAGGAAAGCATCATTGAAGCGGTTTATTTATCGCAGCTGCCCGGTGCCAGCTTCGCCTACTTTGCGGTGGTGGCGGGCGTTTTTGTAACTGCTTTTTATTCATTCCGTTTGTACTTTCTGGTATTTCATGGCGCAGAACGGTTTGGCAAAAAACACTCCCCGCACAAACATCCCCATGATAATCAAGCTACCGCAGCAGATACACACGACCATCACGAGGGATTGGCTCCCGGAGAAAAACCACATGAAACATCGTGGGTGGTAACGCTCCCATTAATATTGCTGGCGATCCCTTCTGTAGGAATAGGCGCGCTGGCTTTCGATCAATTATTGCATTTGGGCTATTTTGGCAATTCCATTTATGTGGCTGAGGCGCATCAGCTACAGGTGCTGGCCAAATCTCTGCAGCATGAAATGATCGAACATCCCATGCGCATGGCCTTGCACGCATTCGGTACACTGCCCTTCTGGCTGGCTGTGGCGGGCGTGTTTGCTGCCTGGCTTTTTTATATGAAGCGTCCTGATATCCCGGAAATGCTCAAACACCGCTTCAAATTTCTATATACCGTGCTGAACAATAATTACTATTTTGATCGCTTTAATGACTGGTTTTTTGCGGGCGGCGCACGCGGGTTCAGCGGCTTTTTGTGGAAATTTGGCGATATAAAGCTGATAGACGGCCTCATGGTGAATGGCACAGCACGTTTGGTTGGCGCGTTCTCGGGAGTCATGCGTCACATACAGACTGGGTATATTTACCATTACGCATTTTTTATGATTATCGGTGTGTTCCTACTGCTGACCATACGGCATTGGTTTGAATGAAGCAGGTCAAAATATTTTGATCACAATATATTTGGATGAATAACAGCATGATTCTTGGATTTCCTTTATTAAGTGTTGCGATCTGGTTGCCGATCCTTTTTGGGGTGCTGATTATGGCGACGGGTGGCGATCGCAATGCTCCGATTGCCAGAGTTCTTGCGCTGTTGGGCTCCATGCTTGGATTCATTGTGACCATCCCGTTATTTACCGGTTTCGACAAGACCACCAGTGCCATGCAGTTTGTCGAAATACACGACTGGATTACCCGTTACAACATCCACTATCACCTGGGCGTGGACGGCATATCGGTGCTGTTTGTTTTGCTCAATAGCTTTTTCACCCCCCTGGTTGTAATAGCGGGTTGGAAAATTATAGAAAAGCGCGTGGCACAATACATGGCTGCATTCCTGATCATGTCCGGATTGATAAATGGCGTGTTTGCTTCGCTGGATGCGGTTCTGTTTTACGTTTTCTGGGAGGCGATGCTGATCCCGATGTTTATTATTATCGGGGTATGGGGCGGCGCAAACCGCGTGTATGCCGCCGTAAAATTTTTTCTGTATACCCTGCTTGGCTCGCTACTGATGCTGATTGCCCTGCTCTATCTGTATAACCAGTCCGGCGGAAGCTTTTCCATACTGGACTACCACAGGGTTGCTATTCCACTCACCGCGCAGATTCTTATTTTCATCGCGTTCTTCATGGCCTTTGCCGTCAAGGTACCCATGTTCCCTGTGCATACCTGGCTGCCGGACGCACACGTTGAAGCGCCCACTGGTGGTTCGATCATATTGGCGGCTATCCTGCTGAAGGTCGGAGCATACGGCTTTATCCGTTTCTCCATGCCTATCGTGCCCGATGCAAGCCGTGAATTATCCGGTGTCATCATCGCACTGTCGCTGATTGCAGTGGTATATATCGCGCTGGTGGCTTTGGTACAAACCGACATGAAAAAATTGGTGGCGTACTCCTCGGTTTCACATATGGGATTCGTCACGCTGGGTCTGTTTATTTTCAACTCATACGGGATAGAGGGCGCATTGTTGCAGATGATTTCGCATGGCTTTGTGTCCGGTGCGCTCTTTCTATGCATCGGTGTGATGTATGACCGCATGCACACACGCAACATTGCGGATTATGGCGGAGTCGCCAACAAGATGCCGATATTCGCCGCCTTCTTTGTTCTCTTCGCAATGGCTAACGTGGGTTTGCCCGGCACCAGCGGATTCGTCGGCGAATTCATGGTCATCATGGGGGCAGTCAAGGTTAATTTCTGGTACGCGCTGCTGGCCGCCAGCATACTGGTTTTTGGCGCGGCTTATACCCTGTGGATGGTCAAGCGGGTGATTTTTGGCGCAGTTACCAATCGTCACGTCGAACAATTAACCGACATGAATGGGCGGGAAATATTGGTGTGCTCCATCCTGGCAGCAGCTGTATTGGGCATGGGGTTATATCCCTTGCCGCTCAGCGAAGTGATGCATGTATCCGTGAGTGACTTGCTCGTGCATGTGGCACGACCCAAACTTTAATTGAGGAACCTATGGATTATCTAGCCACCCTGTCCCCGCTCTATGCAGAAATATTTCTGCTGGTGATGGCGTGCACTATTCTGATTGTGGACTTGTTCGTCACCAGTCTGGGTAAAACACCAACCTATATACTGGTGCAGATCACCCTGTTCGGCTGCGCCTTCCTGACGGTATCTACCTACCAGCCGGGTATCGTGCCTTTATTCAACAACATGTTTGTGGACGATCTGATGTCCGACGTGCTTAAGCTGCTCAGCTATTTGTCCATGTCTATGGTATTGGTGTATTCACGCTCCTATCTGATGGTGCGCGGCCTGTTTACCGGCGAGTTCATGGTGTTGTCGTTATTCTCTTTGCTGGGCATGATGGTAATGATTTCCGCCAGCCATTTCCTGAGTTTATATATGGGCTTGGAATTACTGGCGTTAAGCTTGTACGCAATGGTTGCATTACAACGCGATTCGGCTATCAGCACCGAAGCAGCCATGAAATATTTTATTCTGGGTGCGTTGGCCTCCGGCTTGTTGCTGTATGGAATATCCATGTTATATGGCGCAACCGGCACGTTGGAAGTGAAGGCAGTCTCGGATATCATTGCGCGCGGCGCGGCGGATAAAAACCTGTTGGTATTTGGACTAGTATTTGTGGTGGCAGGGTTGGCTTTCAAACTGGGCGTGGTGCCTTTTCATATGTGGGTACCGGACGTTTACCACGGTGCGCCCACGGCAGTCACCCTGTTGATCGGCTCTGCGCCCAAACTGGCTGTGTTCGCTTTTGTTATGCGTATATTGGTGGAAGGCCTGCAACCGCTGTTGGTTCATTGGTCCGGCATGCTGATTATTCTTTCCGTGCTGTCGATGGCGATCGGCAATATCGTAGCGATTGCGCAGACTAATCTGAAACGTATGCTGGCCTACTCAACCATCGCACATATGGGATTTTTGCTGCTGGGCATACTCAGTGGCAGTCTTGATGGTTACGGCTCGGCAATGTTTTATGCGGTGGTTTATGTGTTGATGAGTCTGGGCAGCTTCGGCATGATTATGCTGTTGTCCCGCGAAGGATTTGAAGCAGACAACCTCAATGACTTTAAAGGCCTGAATCAGCGCAGTCCGTGGCTGGCCTTTATGACCTTATTGCTGATGTTTTCCATGGCTGGCGTACCGCCAACGGTGGGTTTCTACGCTATATTTTCCGTGTTGCAGGCGGCGGTCAGTGCCGGATATATTTCATTGGCCGTCATCGCGATTTTGTTCTCCCTGATTGGCGCGTTCTATTACCTGCGTATCGTCAAGCTCATGTATTTCGACACACCTGAAAGCCATGCCACAATCTCTGTACAACCGGGCAGCGGCTTGCTTATTTCGATCAATGGGCTGGCTTTGTTGGCGTTGGGCATATTACCGGGTTCGCTGATGACCATCTGTGCGGTTGCGGTAAAGCAATCTTTATTGTTGCCTTGACAGGTTACTATACCAAGGTGGAACCAGTGTTCGGCATACGACCTTTCTACAAGCCTTTAGCTCGAAGAAAGTCAGTGAGCAGGGGAAATTACTCTGTCCGATATACAACGTCGAGGACTTGGCGCATCACGGGTGCGCACAGGATTGCACCTCCGATACGCCTACAGTTCCACATCGACATCGAGCAATTTTTTTATACTCGCCTCAGTAAAAATTACAGCCAGAAATTGAAACAGGAACGTTTCAGGATAAAAAATTGCGGCAAGGAATCAGTAAAAATGGGTTTTTCTACAGCGTCAACATTTGAGTTGAGGTATCCGGTGTCAGGCTATGCCTGCCACCGGATACCTCTCGAACGAATTGTTAGTATTATGAGCCAAATGTATTAAGAACCCATTTAGGGGTGCCAAATAGCAAGGAGTAAGCGCCGACAGGTGCAGTTACAATCCATGTGAGAGGGACTATACCCATTACAAACATGCCAAACGACTTGAGCTGTATGGCGAGCCAAAACCAATAAATTCCACCGACACTTAGTACGCCATATAGCGCAAAAAATAAAACTCCAAGCCCTGATGTGGCGATTGCTGGGAAAATCATTAAAGCATCTTTAAGTGGGTTGTCTCCTTCTTTCTTTAAAAAAAAGAGACTGACGAGGGATGCAATAATTGAAACAGAGCCACTATAGATTCCGAGAAGTAGAATGGTTCCAATTGCGCAACTGATAAGCCAAAGAGGTCTTTTCTCTGGACTTGCGCGCTTTACAAGAAAGACTGTCGCAAGAATTGTTACTGCAAAAAATGTTAACGTAAAGAGCATTAATGCTTCTTGCTTATCCATGTATTAATTACTCCTATTCAATAAAAATGCCAACGTGCGGAAAACACCAGCCCGCAAGGTAACAGGCTGGCTGGAAGCGGGCAAAGCCCGCTGTAGACTAGTCCCTGTTAACCGTCGTGTTATACGTCATGACCAGTCGAGAGTGATTGTAATTCTGGGTTGTTCTGAATGATTCGCGAAACAACGTACTGACAATATTCATCGGGCATAGCGTGCTCTTTAAGACCATCGAGAATGTGTTGAACATAAACCATGGATGTCCTGTAGTCAGTGCTCGGCTCTTTTACAACGTAGGTTATTGCGCTGAGTCGCGTACCATCAGTTTTGATGAGATGGATAGCTTTGCGAATGTAATTCCTTCCTTCTCCCTCAATGGCATCTAACGACCTTCTGTTTTGCTTCTTAGCGCTTTCTCTTAAGAGCAAAAAATCGGGAATATTGTATACAACCCCATAAATGTTTCTGCCAGCTTTGCTGGGAATTATGTCAGCAGCAGCACAATTGTTAGTCTTGCTCCACACCGTAAATGCAAGCTCAAAGGGTTCAACAGTTGTGGCAATCCCGATTGACTCAGCGTCACCATTAAGGCGATCCGTATGATTGAGACGGGTAACAGACATGTTTGAGCCGTACTGAAAAACTAAAGCCATTGCAACATTCCCATAAGTTCAAGACACAAAATATACACCTGAAACGGTGTAGATTCCATTAAAAATCGGTACATAACCTAGCGCACTGTGTATGTTTATTAAATAGCCAATTCATAAGGTATGTTATGAGTAATGAAAATACACTTGTCGAAACGAACCCTTCCAAGCTGCTTGATCAAGCGCACGATAAGGTCGGGGGAAAGCAATATCTTCAGTAAATCGAGCGGTTTATTCTGTTTCACGGTAAGCGTCATCCTCAGGATATGGATGTGGCTGAGGGGCAGTGTATCTGCAGCGACGCAGATTGCTTCCCTAATACTCACCAGCCGCTTCCAGTTGGCTGCGCATGACCTTCAGTTGGAACAGCATGTTGCGCTCTTCCTCGGATAGCACCGATTCGATATGGCGAATGGTGGTCTGATAGCGCGGAATGACGTTATATTTTAGGGCGTTGACACGCTTCCGGGTCTTGCGCTGTTCGGTCAGCAAGCGCCACAGCGCGGTTTCGGCTTCGCCAAGTTGCGCGAGCAGCACGGCGATATCGATCATGCGCTGGCGCGCCTCGTCGAAACTGGCATCGGTCCACATCAAACCCACTGGTTGCAACGGCGCGCGCTCGACAGTCACGGTGGGATACTCGACACCGATGCTGCTGCGCGGCAGGATGTAAACGGATAACGCGGGCTTGAGTCCCAGCACGGCCTGACGCAGTTGCGTGCTGCCCATGCGCATGTGGGCGATAGACAGCCAGTGGTAGGCACCCTGCAATACCTCGCGCACCGTCAGGCGCAGTTCGCGGTAGCTGCGCAGGCGCTGGCGCACCAGCCGGGTGAGCAGTTCACGCTTGCGCTCAAGCAAATCGTGTCCGTGCTGCAAAGCTGTCACCTGGCGGCGCAACGACAGCAGCGTGCTCTTGGTCGGGCGCACATTAAGACGGTTTTTCATTTCTCTTCCACTGACGCGCCTTGCCAGTGGTGGTAGTTGGCCAGATCCGCTGTACTCACGCGGGTCAGCGCCTCAGGCGGCAGCAGCGAGAGCAATTCCCAGGCAAGATTGAGCGTCTCAACAATACTGCGCTCCTCATCTTCGCGCTGCCCTACGAAGCGTCGCTCGAAGGCATCGGCGAAGGCAAGGTAGTTGCGGTCAGTCTCGGAAAGGTCTTCCGCGCCGATGATGGAAGCGAGGTTGCGCACTTCCAGTGCCCGCGCGTAGGAGGCGTAGATTTGACCCGCGACCCGCGCATGATCCTCGCGCGTGTGGTCCTTGCCGATACCGTCTTTCATCAGGCGCGACAGCGAAGGCGGGATGTCCATCGGCGGGTAGATGCCGAAATTATTGAGCGTGCGGCTCAGCACCAGTTGCCCCTCGGTGATATAGCCAGTAAGGTCGGGAATCGGGTGGGTGATATCGTCACTTGGCATGCTGAGTATCGGCATCATGGTGATCGATCCCGGCTTGCCGCGGATGCGACCCGCCCGCTCGTAGATCTCCGACAGGTCGGAATATAGATAGCCGGGGTAGCCCTTGCGGGCGGGCACATCGCTCTTGGCCGTGGCGACTTCACGCAGTGCTTCTGCATAGCGCGTCATGTCGGTCATCACTACCAGTACGTGCAGATCGAGATCGAATGCGAGGTATTCCGCCGCGGTCAGCGCGGCGCGCGGCAGGATCAGACGCTCGATGGCGGGCTCGTCCGCGAGATTGAGACACACCCATCGCGGCAAACACCACGGCGAAATGCGATTCCCCGCCGGGTAGCCGCGCCTGGCGCACGATCTGCGCGGCCAGCCGATTGTGTGGCAGGCCGGAGCCGGAAAAGATCGGCAGTTTCTGCCCGCGCACCAGAGAATTGAGTCCGTCCACAGCAGACAAACCGGTCTGGATGAACTCGCGCGGATAGGCGCGTGCGGCGGGGTTTACCGGCGCACCGTTCACATTGCGCTTCAACCTGGAATACAGCGGCGGGCGATCGTCGCGCGGCTGCCCCAGGCCGTTGAACACTCGCCCCAAGAGGTCTGGACTCAGCGCAATTTCAAACGACTGGTCAAGGAAGCGCACCCAAGTGCGCTCCAAATCAAGATTATCCGTTCCTTCCAGCACCTGGATCAGCACCAGCTCATCCGAGGTGCGGATCACCTGGCCGTTGCGCCGCCGCCCGCCGTGGTCGCGCACTACCACCCGGTCGCCCAGCGCCACACCTGGCACGCCGCGCATATACAGCAGCCCGCCACGTGCCGCCGATGCCAGCCGGTATTCCTTGTCGCTCATAGTGCCGCCTTTGCATGTTTCGCGTACTCGTTGCGCAAGCGCTCAAATTCGCCGTTGGCTCGCGCGGCGAAGCTGCGCAGCTCTTCCATCTGGTCATTCGTGTAGCTGCCTTTCAGACGCTGCGCTTCGACCAACAACGGCAGGCGCAGCAGCTCCTGCACCGGTACGCCGAATTCAAGCAGTTTCAAGCCCTGCCGGTAGATGTTCAGCATCTGATCAAGCAGGGCGAACTGTTTTTGCGGCGAGCAATAGCTGTCCACCGGATCAAACGCGCTCTGTTGCAGCACGCCTTCGCGAAACAACGCCACACCCTGCAGTGCCCAGCGCTGTTGCGGCGATAGCGCTTCAGGACCGACCAGATTGACGATGCGCGCCAGTTCTTCGGCCTGCGACAAAATACCAAGCGCCGTAGCACGGTACTCCGCCCAACGCGGATCGACCTGCTTTGCCCACCAGCCACTGCAACTGGCGACATAACCGGAGAAGCTCTCCACCCAATCCACGGCGGGGTAGTGGCGCGCGTCGGCAAGTTCTTTTGAAAGCGCCCAGAAAGTCTGCACAATCTCCTTGGTGTGGCTGGTAACCGGCTCGGAAAAATCGCCGCCGGGCGGCGACACCGCGCCAATCAGCGTGATCGAGCCGTTGCCGCCCGCGAGCGTCTTCACCCGTCCCGCGCGCTCATAGAATGCTGCAAGGCGCGAGGCGAGATAGGCCGGGTAGCCCTCCTCCACCGGCATCTGGCCGAGGCGACCGGCAACTTCCCGCAATGCCTCGGCCCAACGGCTGGTGGAATCGGCCACCATTACCACATCGTAGCCCTGGTCGCGGTAATACTCGGCCAGCGTGACCCCCACATAAATGGATGCCTCGCGCGCCACCACCGGCATGTTGGACGTGTTCGCCACCAGCAGCGTGCGTTCCATCAGCGAACGTCCGGTGTTGGGATCAGTGAGTTTGGGGAAGCTTTCGAGAATGTCCACCAGCTCGTTGCCGCGCTCGCCGCAGCCGACATAGATCACGATATCAGCGTCGACCCAGCGCGCGATCTGCTGCTGCACCATGGTCTTGCCCGCGCCAAATGGACCAGGTACGGCAGCGCGGCCACCCTTCACCAAAGGAAAGAAGGTGTCGAGAATGCGCTGCCCGGTGAACAGCGGCACCACCGCATCGTCGCGGTTCAGGTAGGGACGCGGGCTGCGCACCGGCCAGCGGTGGAACAGCCTGAGTTCATGAACATCGCCGTCCCCTGAACGGATACGCACCACCACGGCCTCCACAGTGACATCGCTTGCGGAAATTATCTCCAGCAACTCACCACCCATGCCCGGCGGCACCAGGATGCGATGAGCGATGGCCGGTGTTTCCTGCACGCTGCCCAGTACCGCGCCAGCCCCGATACGCATGCCGCTATTGAGTTCTGCCGAAGGCTCGAAACGCCACAAACGATTACGATCCAGCGGCGGAATATGCACTCCGCGCGGAATGTAATCACCATGTTGTTTGGCATATTCCAACAACGGGCGCTGCACGCCATCGAAAATGCCGCCCAGCAATCCGGGCCCCAGTTCCACCGACAACGGGTGTCCGAGCGCCATAACCGGCTCACCGGGACACAGGGATTCGGTGGGTTCGTACATCTGCACCAGCGCGCGCTCGCCTTGGCGGGCGATGACCTCGCCCATCAAGTCGAGATGGCCGACCTTGACCTGTTCTCCGGTGCGCACATCCGCCAGCCGGATGGTAACCAGCGGCCCGTTGACCTCGATGATATTACCCATTTTTCATTGCTCCGAATTATTCCAATTCGCGTTAAAAACGATAACTGTGTTGGCTTCGTTTTCGGCTCCTAGCCGTACTAAAACATACTGTCTTCGTCACCTCATCCTTGCCGCCTTGTTCTCCTTTCTAACGCGAATTGGAATTACGCCAACAGCCGTTCGGCGATCGCACCCTGCAAAGTTTCGTCCAGTCTTTCCATGCGTCCCTCGAACGTATTGTCAAAACGGATATTGCGATCCGCACTGCTGACCAACACACCGCCTATGCTGTCCACGGGTTCCGGCAACAGTATCAGGCGCTTGCCGGGTGCCGCCTCATGGGCGTATTTCTCCCAGTCCGCTTGCAGACGCTGCAAGTCGCGTGCGTTGAACTGCGCCACGAGTTCGTCGCGCTCGATCGCCTGCGCCGCCTCGCGCAAAAAATTTCGCAACAGGGGCAAGTAGCATTGATCATCTTCCGCCAGAGCAACCAGGCGTGCGGGCAGACTGGTCAGCGCAGCTTCGATCAGTTCCCGGCGCAAGCGATCGAGTCCGGCACGCAGATCAAGTTCAGCCGCCTGTACCCGCTGCTGATAGGCACGCTCGGCTCGCGCCTTGGCAACAAGCACTTCGCGCTCTTCCTCGAGGTGCAGCCGCTGCCGGGTTTGCGCAAGTATCAGTTCGCGTTCCTGGCGGCCATTAACCAGATGCTCACCAGCCAGTTTACGGGCACGGTCTGCCAGCGCGGCTTCAAGGCCGGAGATGTCGTCCGCATCGCTCATTCCCGCGCCTCCAAAGCTGCGGGACCGAGTATGCTCTGCACCAGGCTTTCCACGCGCGAGTGGTAATCGCCCGACAGGTGGATCTCCGGAATCTCAGTGATGACGATACGATCGCCCTCGCGTTGCGCGCGCAGCAGATGGCGGCCCGGATTGCGGGCCAAACTCTGCTCGATGACAACCAGTGCGGCCTGCTGGTTACGCAACAATTCCTGCAACAGCTGTTCGACGGTCTCGGGTGCCGGATCGGGATAGGTTTCGAAGCCGATCAACGCAAAGCCTTCCATCAGCGCGGTGCTGCCCAGCGCTACCATGCGCGCGGGAGCAAGGCTGTCACTCATGCGATCCGCCCCAGCAGCAGGATGGTCACCACCAAGCCATAGACGGCAATCCCTTCGGCGAGTCCCAGATAGATCAACGTGCGACCGAACATCTCCGGTTTTTCGGCAATGATGGCGAGCGAGGCGGCACCGACCGGCCCCACGGCCAAACCGGCACCAAAGGCCGCCAACCCCGTCGGGATGCCTGCACCGAGCAGTGCCAACCCCAGGCCGACCGAGATTTCACCATGAGGCGCTGCTGCCTGCTGCGCCAAGGCGTCTTGCATGCCCAGCAGTAGCGCACCGGTGCCGGCACCGACAAATACCAGCAGATTGGTGGCCAGTGTGCCTTTCCACCAGCGCTGCGCGCGCGCGCCATCCGCCAGGGGGCGGAATTCCAAGTAGGCACCCAGTCCGAGAGTGCCGATCAAATTCAAAAAGATTATCGCGATAAGCCAAGTCATAATTTTCCCTTTCTATTGACGATTCTGTGGACGATCAATTGCTTTGAAACGCGAGTTTTTGTTGTCTGCCCAGCTTAAGCGGGCGGAACGCGCGCCCGTCTCCGCCAAAGAAGCGCGAGAAACCTTCGTAATATTCCAGCCGCAGTGCCTGAATTGCCACAATGGAACCCTCCAGCACCAGGGTGAAAATATTGCCCAGCACCACGGTCAGCCAAAACCCGGTAGTGTGCATCATACTTGCCACAGTGAGGACAGCAATGGCCAGTGCGACGTGGCCAAAGCTGAAGGCGGCCAACCGCAGGAACGACAGCGTGTTGGAAATGTATCCCATGACCGCTTCAAAACCTTCCATCACCGCGATCAGGACCCTTTCCCAGATGACAATATTACGGTTGCGTTGCCAGGCATGGACGAACATCACCGCGAGAGCGGCGCTCACCAGCAGTAACGGGACAATACCCATCCGGCCAGCCGTCGCATAACTCCAGGCGCCGGACAGCAGCCCCAGATACAGCAGCAGGCCTGCCGCACCGTGGCTGTCCAGCAGCGCCTCACGCAAGCGTCCATCGGCAATGCGGTTGCGTATGGTCAGCACGGTGGCCAGCAGGATAAAGCCTATACCCCAGCCAAGCGCGATCCCCAGCATGCGCATCGGGTCGGACAGAGGCGACATCCACAACGGGGGCAGCACCTCCTCAAAACCGAACATGCTGCCATAGAGCAGGCCGAATATCGTCGAGCTGATCCCGGCGGCAACAGCCAGTGGCGCATACTGGCCGAGACGGCGGCGCAGCAGGATGCCGGTGAGGGCAATGG
>JBEBGP010000079.1:0-5630 GCA_040081045.1 Candidatus Nitrotoga sp. | reverse complement strand
ATCGAAGGCCGTATCATTGAACTGGAAGGCAAGCTCAGTAATGCGCAGATCATTGATCCCAGAACGCTTAGCGCGGATGGTCGCTGTGTGTTTGGCGCAACGGTAGTGTTGGAATCTTTAGCTAGCGGAGACGTGGTGACCTATCAAATTGTGGGCGATGACGAGGCGGATATTAAACAACGAAAAATATCCATAGGTTCACCGATTGCCCGCGCCCTGATTGGCAAATATAGCGGGGATATTGCCGAGGTGCAGGCTCCGGGCGGGGTGAGGGAATATGAAATTGTGAACGTGCAATATATTTAGTTGGCAGCATCTACAAAGTATTAATTAAAGTGTTCTGACTGATGTAATTCGGGATGCTAGATTTTAACAATGTCGCGAGGCGAGGGGGGATAATGAATAATTGTACATTTCATATTTTGGTGTTCCTGTTCGGATTAGTGCTAGGAGGCTGCACAACCGCAATATCCCCTCCTCCCGTTGGGATTGAAACCGAAAAGGACGTTACCCTTCCGCTCAAAGTTGAAAAGGTCTGGTTTAGAACCGAAAAGGTTCGTCTTCTCGGGATGTCTTATGAAGAGTCAGGAACAGTAACTGTTAGCGAAAATGGCGTGGAGTTCGTTTACGAAAAGGGACAAATTAAGATTCCAAGAGAAAGTATACAGAAAGTTGTCTGGGGAAAACTCTCGCCCGACATCACGAATGACTGGGTCATTATTTACTACGCAAGCACAGATAAAGATAAAGTTGCTGCATTCAAAGGCGCACTTTTTTCTGGCGGTGGAAAAGATAGCAAAATCTATTCCGCAATACTTCACATCATGAAAGCAAAATAATATAGCCCAACCCTAAAATCAGCATTCAATCTGTCTATCAACTTCTGCTGAGAATTAGAGTGATTCCCCAGCCGTGAAACCTTCCAAAACCAGCAAGCAGTGGATGCGTGAGCATGTTAGCGATCCTTATGTACAGCGCGCACAGAAGGAAGGGTATCGTTCGCGTGCGGCGTATAAGCTGTTGGAAATGGATAAGCGCGATCATTTAATGAAGTCCGGTATGGTGGTGATAGATCTCGGTGCTACGCCCGGTGGCTGGTCGCAGGTTGCAGCCGCTAAAGTGGGGATGACGGGCAAGGTGATTGCGCTGGATATTTTGCCTATGACTCCCATATTTGGCGTGGATTTTATTCAGGGTGATTTTCGCGAGGCGAGTGTGTTGGCACAGTTGCAGGAACAGTTGCGGGGTAAGCAAGTTGGACTTGTAATTTCCGATATGGCACCCAATATAGGCGGAATCGCGATGACTGATCAGGCCAACGCAATTTACCTGGCCGAGCTGGCCTTGGATTTGGCGGTGCAACAACTACAACCCGGTGGCGCGTTTCTGGTAAAGGTTTTTCAGGGGGTGGGGTTTGAGGCGTATCTGAAGCTGATACGGCAATATTTCACCAAAGTGGTGACGCGCAAACCGGATGCATCCAGGGATCGCAGCAGTGAATTGTATCTTTTAGGGCTAGAAAAGCATTAGAGAAAAGCATTAAGGCTATTGAGTATTCGCCGCATAAGTAGTTTAATGGCAAGCAGTTTGGTGGGCATCAAAATGGCAAAAATGCCAACAGAGGAGTGAGTGTGAATAATTTATTTAGAAGTGTTGGAATCTGGTTGGTTGTGGCCTTGGTGCTGATGACTGTGTTTAATCAATTTAGCGGTCGCCAGCAAATGGGGACGCAGGTGCAGATGGATTATTCGCAGTTTATGGAAGAGGCCAAGAACGGCAATATAGCCAAAGTAACCATAGAGGGGCGCACCCTGAGAGCCGTGGCCAATGATGGCAAGCGGATTATTTCGTATGCGCCACAGGATTTATGGATGGTTTCGGATTTGATTCAGGACGGAGTCAAGATCGAGGTGAAACCTGAGGAAGAGCCTTCATTGCTCATGAATTTATTTGTGTCCTGGTTCCCCATGTTATTGCTGATTGGGGTGTGGATATTTTTTATGCGCCAAATGCAAGGCGGCAGCAAAGGTGGCGGTTTGTTTTCCTTTGGTAAAAGCAAGGCAAAATTATTGGATGAAACCAAAGAACGCGTGACCTTTGCCGATGTGGCTGGTTGCGATGAAGCCAAACAGGACGTTTCCGAGATTGTTGATTTTCTGCGTGACCCTACAAAATTTCAAAATCTGGGTGGGCGTGTACCACGTGGTATATTGCTGCTGGGCAGCCCGGGGACGGGTAAAACGCTGTTGGCCAAGGCCATTGCTGGTGAGGCCAAGGTGCCTTTCTTTTCCATTTCTGGCTCTGATTTCGTTGAGATGTTTGTAGGGGTTGGTGCGGCACGCGTGCGCGATATGTTTGAGCAAGCCAAAAAACAAGCACCCTGTATTGTATTCATCGACGAGATTGATGCAGTGGGTCGGCAGCGTGGCGCGGGTTTGGGCGGCGGCAATGATGAACGCGAACAAACCTTGAATGCTTTGCTGGTGGAGATGGATGGATTTGAGGGGGCGAACGGAATTATTGTGATTGCCGCAACCAACCGTCCAGACGTGCTGGATGCGGCCTTGTTGCGCCCGGGTCGTTTTGATCGTCAGGTTGTTGTGCCCTTGCCTGATATACGCGGGCGCGAGCAGATTTTGCTGGTACACATGCGTAAAGTGCCGATTGCTCCGGATGTTAAAGCCGACATTCTGGCACGTGGTACGCCCGGTATGTCCGGCGCGGATCTGGCGAATCTGGTTAATGAAGCAGCGTTATTTGCAGCACGCAAAAACAAGCGGTTTGTGGAAATGGATGACTTTGAATCCGCCAAAGAAAAAATCCTGATGGGCTCCGAGCGGCGCACCATGGTAATGCCTGAAGAAGAGCGGCGTAATACGGCATATCATGAATCTGGTCACGTTGTGGTGGCGAAGATGTTGCCCAAGACTGACCCGGTGCATAAAGTTACCATCATTCCGCGTGGCCGGGCGCTGGGCTTAACTTTGCAGTTGCCCACTGAAGACCGCTACAGCATGGATAGGGAACGCATACTGGATACCATTGCTGTCCTGTTTGGAGGACGGATTGCGGAAGAAATTTTCATGCATCAGATGACCACGGGTGCCTCCAATGATTTTGAGCGTGCCACCGATATGGCGCGGCGTATGGTCACGCAATGGGGTATGTCCGATGCACTGGGCATTATGGTGTACGGCGAAAACGAGGGCGAAGTTTTCCTGGGTCGCTCGGTGACCACGCATAAGAATGTTTCGGAAGCCACCATGCAGAAGGTGGATGAAGAAATACGCCGCATCATTGATCAGCAATATGCTTTAGCGCGCAAGTTGATTGAAAATAACCGTGACAAAGTGGAGGTCATGGCCAAAGCTTTGATGGAGTGGGAAACACTGGATGCTGATCAGATTAATGACATCATAGCGGGCAAAGCGCCGCGCCCACCCAAGCCAAGCTCATCGAATCAATCATCCCAGCCTCCGCATGATGCCACGCCCGCACCCACGGCAACTGAGCCTACGCAACAACCTGCACCTGGCGCATAACTAAAGCGCCAAAAAATCAGGGGGGCTTCGTGCTCCCCTTTTTTTATTTCCACCATTTCCTGGATACGATTTCTGCCTCAGCATTCAAGGTATTTCTAAACTTACAAAGTTCAAGCAAGATAAGGTGTGAAAAAATGTTGACGCAGAATAGAGTGAACATATCAGAGAACATTTGTCGTGGGTAATAATACATTGCGACGGGACTTGAATTTTAAATGTGGAAAATTCCAGTTCGATTTTTCATCGCCCTTAATCATGGGGATTGTGAATATCACGCCCGATTCATTTTCCGATGGCGGGCAGTATTTGCAATGTGATGCGGCTTTATCTTACGCGCACCAACTCATGGCAGAAGGCGCAAATATACTTGACCTCGGTGGGGAGTCCACCCGTCCTGGGGCGTTGGCTGTTAGCGTGCAGGAAGAACTGGATCGTGTCATGCCTGTCATTGAAGGTTTGCGCGGCGCACCGATTCCACTGTCAATTGATACAAGCAAACCGGAAGTCATGCGCGCTGCCATTGCTGCCGGCGCAAGTATGGTGAATGATATTGAAGCACTGCAAAATCCGGAGGCATTAACTATCGTTGCGGCCAGTGAGGTGGCGGTATGCCTCATGCACAAGCAAGGTACGCCGCAGACCATGCAACGACAACCGCAATATCAAAATGTCGTCGAGGAAGTGCATCAGTTTTTGCGGGAACGTATTGTTGCAGTGCAAGTGGCGGGGGTGAGTCCGCAACGCATTGTTGTTGATCCGGGTTTTGGTTTTGGCAAAACACTCGTGCATAATCTGGCTTTGTTGCAGCAATTAAAATATTTCACGGATTTGGGTATGCCGCTTTTGGTGGGTTTGTCACACAAATCCATGCTGGGTGTAATTACCGGGCAAGATGTTGCCCACCGTGTCCATGCAAGTGTCGCTGCAGCATTGCTGGCTGTGCAGCGCGGTGCCAACATCGTGCGTGTACACGATGTGCAGGCAACGGCAGATGCTTTAAAAGTTTGGCAGGCGGTCAATGCGACGTAGGTTAATTTGAATGGAGAAAAAGTGAGCAGAAAGTATTTTGGAACAGATGGCGTGCGCGGGAAGGTTGGGGAGCATCCAATTACGCCGGAATTTGTCATGCACTTGGGTTATTCTGCGGGCAAGGTTTTAACATCGGCGGCCTCGCATTTGGCACAGAACGAACGCCCGGCAGTGTTGATTGGCAAGGACACGCGCATTTCCGGTTATCTGCTGGAATCAGCTCTGCAAGCGGGTTTAATTGCAGCGGGAGTAGATGTTTACCTGGCCGGGCCAATGCCCACCCCGGCCATCGCCTATTTGACCCATGCGCTGCGCTTGCAGGCAGGCGTGGTGATTTCTGCTTCACATAATTTATTTGAAGATAACGGCATCAAGTTTTTTTCCGGCCAAGGTAACAAGTTACCGGATGAAACGGAGTTGGCTATTGAAGCGGGATTGGAGTTACCTATCATTACCGCTCCCTCGTTCAAGCTGGGACGCGCCAAACGCCTGGATGATGCGGCGGGGCGTTATATAGAATTTTGTAAAAGTAATTTTCCGTATGAACTGGACTTGCGCGGGATGAAAATCGTGGTGGATTGCGCGCATGGTGCGGCCTATCACATTGCGCGCCATGTATTACATGAGCTGGGGGCAGATGTTATTGCCATCGGCGTACAGCCGGATGGCATGAATATCAATGCCAATTATGGTGCTACCGCACCAAAAAACTTGCAACAGGCAGTCGTTGCGCATCAGGCGGATTTGGGGATAGCGCTCGATGGCGATGCTGACAGGCTGGTAATGGCGGGGTCGGATGGGCGTTTATATGACGGCGATCAGTTGCTGTATATCATCGCCCGCCATCGTCAAATGCAGGGCATTCTCAAGGGTGGCGTGGTTGGCACGTTAATGACCAACCTCGCATTTGAGCATGCCATGCAACGGCAACAGATTCCGTTTGCCCGCGCTAAAGTAGGTGATCGTTATGTGATGGAAATGCTGCAACAAAAAGAGTGGCAACTCGGTGGAGAAAATTCCGGCCATATCATTTGTCTGGATCGGCATACCACGGGAGAT
>JBEBGP010000160.1:0-5637 GCA_040081045.1 Candidatus Nitrotoga sp. | reverse complement strand
ATCTAATGGAATGTTCTACTTGAATAGAAGGTTATACCCGGGGGAGATTGAGGGGTGGTGGTGCGCTTGTGGCGGGGGATGAACTTTTTGACAAATCATATCAACACCGCTGTAAGGGGTAGGGGAAACCTTGCAACTGTTGCGGCATATGGATTGGGTGCGGTAGTGCTGGGAATCTTTTTGGCGCGCTGGATTTGGATTTTATTTGCTTCGCAAACGGCAACGCTGAATGTTCCTGTTGAGCAGGGTTCGATAGCGCAAACAGGTCGCCTGTTTGGTACGGTTGTTGAAGAGGTGAAGGTGGCGACGGCAGAAAATGTCGTTCTGCCGAATATACGGGTGATAGGCTTGTTTGCGGCGAGTCCGGGCAAACGGGGATTTGCAATTGTAAGGCTGGATGACAATCGTCAGCTGGGTGTGGTAGCAGGGGGAAGTGTAATGCCGGGTATGCTATTGAAAGAGGTGCATGCAGATTATGTGGTGTTGGAACAAGCAGGGGTGCAATATAAGATCAAGTTGGAAGGAAAAAGTTCGGGTGGAAATTCAGTTGGTGCCAATGCCCAGAGTGGGAGGTTCGGTGCGAATACCACTTCTGTGCTGACACCTCAACAATTTCAAAACGGCCAGGCCGTTATGCAGGCAGCTCAAGAAGCGCGGGATAGCATCCAGCGACGATCGGGCAATGTGCAGCGCTGATGAGTTCCAGTTTGGCGGGCGCGGGCTATTGCCGGGAAGAGCATCCTAAAACAATTCATGGGGGTATGGTAAACCCCGGCGGGTAGAATCGGATTGTTCAGTGCTTCCTCAGGTATAACATTAAGGGCGCTTCTAAATCTAAAAATTAAGAGTTTACCGAAATGCAAGGCGTAGTAAAATTTTTACAGCGCCGCATATGAATGATATGTAAGCAAGAAATTTTTTCTGTAACGCAGCAGTTGGAATGAAATGTGAATTTTTAGAGGTGCCCATAAAAATCAATAAGGCATTGTGATATATGAATCGTGTGTTAAGTGTGTGGCTGATGCGGCTGTTTCTTTGCGGTGTGTTATGGCAACTGCAGATAGGTGCAGCTGCACCGCCTGATAAGGTGTCTGCGGGTGCGCCTGCATCAAACAAGCAAGTGCCGGACGGCAAGGTCTCGCTCAATTTTGTGAATGCTGACATTGATGAGGTGGTTCGGGCGATATCACAAATTACCTCACGTAATTTTTTGATCGACCCGAGAGTCAAGGGCACGATTAATATTGTGTCATCGACTCCCATTCCGGCACATCTTGCCTATGACATTTTCCTTTCTGCTTTGCGCTTGCAGGGGTTTGCTGCGGTCGAGTCCGGTGGCATCACAAAAGTCATGCCTGAAGCAGAGGCCAAATTGCATATTACCAATGTTGATGACACGACCAAAGGCGATAAATTGGTGACGCGCGTGTATGCCTTGAAATATGAATCTGCTGCCCAGATGGTACCAATTTTGCGCCCGCTTATTGCGCCGAATAATGTTGTTATGGCCTATCCCAATTCCAACGTACTGGTAGTAACGGATTATGCGAGCAACCTTAAACGCGTCGAGCAAATCATAAAATCCATAGATCAAGCCAGCACTGAAGGTCCCATTATTATTCCACTGAAACGCGCTTCAGCGATCGAAATGGCACAGATTATCACCCGGTTGATGATGGATGGCGGGGCTGCTGCAGCTGATCCGAGTACGCGTTTTGTTTTGGGTGCGGATACGCGCACGAATAGCCTGCTGTTGCGTACCGATAATCCATCACGTGTGACGCGCGTGCGCGATCTGGCAGAAAGGTTGGATATTGACACCGGCCGGCCGGGTAACATGAATGTGGTATATCTGAAGAATGCGGATGCGGTAAAGCTGGCGCAGACTTTGCGCGCAGTCGTGTCGGGAGATGCTTCAAGTAGCACACTGCCAGCAGGAGGTGTGGCAGCAGGGATTGCGGCAACAGGAGCCGGGGCGGTGGGCGGCGGCATGATACAAGCCGATTCGGCATCCAACGCGCTTATCATCACTGCACCGGCCGCGGTTTATAACAATTTACGCGCGGTGGTTGAGTTGTTGGATGTGCGTCGCGCGCAGGTGTTTGTCGAGGCACTGATAGTGGAAGTCACGGCGGATAAGGCGGCTGAATTCGGTATTCAATGGCAGGATTTAACGGGTTTAAACGGCACGGGATCACAGGTTATCGGCGGCACTAATTTTGGCGCGGCAGGAGTAGCCGGCGGCAATATCATCAGCGCCAGCGGAAATATCGCCTCGTCAGTCAGCAAGGGGTTAAATATTGGCATTGTCAATGGGACTACAACGCTGCCGGGAGTGGGAACGGTGCTGAATTTAGGGGTGCTGGCGCGCGCGCTGGAAACTGACGCAAATGCCAACATTCTTTCCACGCCGAATCTGCTGACACTGGATAACGAGGAAGCGAAAATTTTGATTGGTCAAAACGTACCATTTATTACCGGTTCGCAACTGACTACGGGCGCAAATGCCAATCCATTTCAGACGATAGAGCGTAAAGATGTGGGCCTGACCCTGCGCATCAAGCCGCAAATTTCAGAAGGTGGTACGGTCAAGTTGCAGATATTCCAGGAGGTCTCCAACGTGGATAGTTTAACCAATGCGGCCGGGGTGATTACCAATAAACGCTCGCTGGAGTCAACTGTGCTGGTTAATGATGGGCAGATTATTGCGCTGGGTGGCTTGATTCAGGATTCCGTGAAAGATAGTACGGAGAAAGTGCCATTCCTGGGGGACATTCCATTTTTGGGGGCGTTATTTCGTTATGAAAAACGGCAGCACAACAAAACAAATTTGATGGTTTTTATCCGGCCTTATGTGTTGCGTACCGCGTCTGCTTCTCAGGGTTTAACGCAGGAACGATACGAATACCTGCTGGGTGAACAGGAACGGGGTCGGGTATCCGGACATGCAATTTTGCCTGATATGCCCGCGCCAACCATGCCGCCTTTGGTGTTGCAGGAGCCGCCTAAAAGTCCTCCTGCGGAAGTCGTGCCATCGACCGTGCAGAATACTGCTGCGGAAAAACTTTCGCCCACTTCGGCAGAAGTCCTGCCGGGTGCAGTTTCAATCCAGCCGGGCGAACAGATTGTACCGGTAAATCCGCCAGCCAATCCGTCCGGTGACGTGCGGTCACCAGCCAGTGTTTCTCCGTAGGATTTTTTGCCGTGGATGAGCTGCCTTCAACTAATGCCCCTGTGGTTAATCTGACTGCGCTCGACTTTCAAATTGCCGACACCAGAGCTTTCAATGCCAGAATATCGAGAAGAATCCCTTATTCTTTTGCCAAAACCAAAGGCGTGTTATTGACGCATTGCACGACAGAATTCGCTGAAATTCAATTACGCGAAGATGCTGTGGCAGAAACGCTGGCTGAAGTGCGGCGCATTCTGGGTGTGCCGTTGCAGGCGCAGATAGTACCCGCCAGCGAGTTCGACAAGGCTTTGTCAGGGGCGTACTCACAGGCAGATGGCTCAGCCGCTGCGATGGTGATGGATGTTGAGCAGGACATGGATTTATCGCAACTGATAAATGATTTGCCGCAAACCGAAGATTTGCTTGATGCGGAAAATGATGCCCCGGTGATTCGCATGATTAACGCATTACTGACCCAGGCGGTGCGCGAGCTGGCTTCGGATATACATATCGAACCATTTGAAACCCGTTCGGTAGTTCGTTTTCGCGTGGACGGCACGCTGAAGGATGTGATTGAACCGCATCGTGCATTGCATGCCGCGATGGTGTCACGCATCAAGATTATGGCGGAAATGGACATCGCCGAAAAGCGCCTGCCGCAAGATGGCCGTATTACTTTGCGCCTGGCCGGGCGACCGGTGGACGTGCGGGTTTCGACTTTGCCGACCGGTCATGGCGAGCGTGTGGTACTGCGCTTGCTTGACAAAGATGCCGGACGGCTTGAGCTGACCCGTCTCGGCATGGATGACGCGACCATGGCAGGTATGGATACGCTGATGCGCCAACCACATGGCATCATTCTGGTAACCGGCCCTACCGGTTCGGGCAAGACTACTACGCTATATGCCGCACTGGCGCGCATTGATGCGACGGTGACTAATGTCATGACGGTGGAAGATCCGATTGAATATGATTTGGACGGTATCGGTCAGACGCAGGTGAACCCGCGTATAGACATGACTTTTGCGCGTGCCTTGCGGGCGATTTTGCGGCAGGATCCCGATGTCATCATGATTGGTGAAATACGCGATGTGGAGACCGCACAAATCGCAGTGCAGGCCAGTCTCACCGGACATCTGGTACTGGCAACCCTGCACACCAATGATACCGCCAGTTCTGTGACGCGATTAACCGACATGGGTGTGGAGCCATTTTTATTATCATCCAGCCTGTTGGGTGTGCTGGCGCAGCGCCTGGTACGCTGCCTGTGTGCGTCATGCCGCGAAGCCTATGTGCCGCCGGCTTCGGAGTTGACCCTGCTGCAGGGGATGGTTGCACCATCTACCTTGTATCGCCCGGTGGGCTGCACTGTATGTGCGAACACCGGATATCGCGGGCGCTCCGGTATTTACGAATTGTTCATTATGGACGAGGAAATGCGGCATTTGATTCACGAGCGCACCTCGGAGCAAGTGTTAAGGCAACATGCAACCCAACGCGGTATGCGCAGCTTGCGCGAAGACGGTATGCGCTATCTGCTTTCCGGCACCACCTCACTGGAAGAATTGTTGCGTGTTACGCGCGACTGATTTTTAAGGAACCTCTGATTAAGTCCACCATGAGCCACGTTGCTGATAAAAACGGGATGATCGCAAGGCGCGCGACGCCGGTCGTAGTTATTCTACGATGCCCCGTAATTATTCTACGAGGCACGGGAGCGCAACACCGCGAGCGCCCGTTTTGGTTGCAACCCACAAGGGAATTGGCTTTGCCGGCGGTCTGCTACGTTAGGCTCCTGGTGAAGGGAATAACCATTCGCGTTGTCGCCTTTCTTGCATCCCATCCCGCAAAGCCGAATTCGCGGCTATGTGGGACTTAATCAGAGGTTCCTTTGGCAGCTTTTCACTATCAGGCATTGGACACAGCCGGTCGCGTAACCCGTGGCGTGGTGGAGGCCGACACTTTGCGTCAGGCACGCAGCAACTTGCGTGAATCGGGTTTGATGATTCTTGAAGTGGCGATCGTGTCCCAGGAAGGAATGAAATCCGGTAATGGCTTGGGCATAGGCTGGCGCAAGGGGAATCGCATGTCATCGGCGCAGTTAAATATGATTACGCGGCAGCTATCGACTCTGCTGACGGCCGGGCTGACATTGGAACAGGCACTCAGCGCCGCAGTTGAGCAAAGCGAGAGCGAAGCGGCGCGGCAAATACTGGCGGGCGTGCGGGCTGAGTTGCTGGCCGGACAAACGCTGGCGCAAGCGATGGGCAAATATGAGTCGGTCTTTCCCGATATTTATCGGGCGTTGATTCGCGCGGGCGAGGCATCCGGCGAGCTGGGCAAAGTGATGCTGCGCTTGGCGGACTACACCGAGTCGCGGCAGGCTTTGCGCCAGAAAGTGGTGCTGGCATTTGTGTATCCGGCCATCGTGACCCTTGTTGCACTGTTGGTGGTGACTGGATTAT
>JBEBGP010000385.1:0-5670 GCA_040081045.1 Candidatus Nitrotoga sp. | reverse complement strand
TAACCGCTCCAGTGTTTGAAATCTTGCATCTTCTTTATCCATAAAACTCGGACTGGATTGCCCAACAAAAGTTCAATCTTCATCGTGCCGAGTCTATAGCTTATTAATTAAACTTTTCAGAGATGTCGGGTAGGGGCACAATTTGAGGAGTGAAAAAATATACGGCAAAACTATAGTGCCTGACAGTCAATCGCTTCGCGCACCGTACTATAACTTCCCCATTCGTGGATTACATACCGTCAACATATTAACTCACCCGCGCAGGCATTGTGAATGCGTTTTCTCGGCTACAGTAATTAACCAGATTGTAATGCTGCAAACTCAATATCAATGATTTTCCGCTACAATTCGGTTATGCCATTAACTGAAAAACATCAAGTGCGATCAACCGAAATCAGCCTATCCCGGCCCACTTCTGATCAGCCATTACGTCGCCTTTCCGGCAACATCTTTCTGGTTGGAATGATGGGTGCCGGGAAAACAACCGTAGGGAAGCTGCTCGCTAGGCAATTGGGCAAAAAATTTGTCGACAGTGACGAAGAAATTCAAAAGCGAACCGGAGTTACTATCCCGCATATTTTTGATGTGGAAGGTGAAACAGGTTTTCGTCAGCGCGAAATCGCCGCCATTCATGATCTGTCTCAGCTGAACAACATTGTGCTGGCTACAGGCGGCGGCGCAATTCTGAGCGAAGCAAACCGTTCTGTCTTACACAACAACGGCATCGTGGTTTATTTGAAAAGCACGGTGCATGATCTATGGCTGCGCACGCGCAATGATCGCAATCGTCCATTGTTGCAGACAGCCAATCCGCAGGCAACCCTGAAAATATTATACGAACAGCGTGATCCGCTCTACAGTGCCTTGGCCGATGTGGTGCTGCATACAGGCAAACGTAGCGCACACAATTTGGTTCTTGGTTTTCATCAAAAATTAAATAATACGACATACTAATTTTATCCCTGGTGGACTGTGTACTTTTAATGTTTGCGGGTGAAGACAGCCCATTGGAGTGCGGCCCAAACAGTGATTTGCCCGTCTGCAGGAGGGGAAAAAGGTGGGGGCAATCTGCTGTTATTAAATTTAAAATGGCATGAGTCAAATGGCTGGTTACTTTATCAGGAGCCAAAGATGCAACAACACCCTTATTTACCGGAAATGGGAATAACAACCATGCAAACATTAACCGTAGGTTTGGCCGAACGCAGTTACCCCATACACATAGGTGCGGATATCCTGACCCGGGCGGAACTATTATTGCCGCATCTGCCGCAACAACAGGCTGTCGTCGTTACCAACACTACCGTTGCCCCGTTATATCTGGAAACGCTCCGCAGTACTGTGCAAACACATGGCATCAAGATTATTCCCATCATTTTGCCGGATGGGGAAGAATATAAAAATGCCGAAACATTGGGCCAGATTTATGATGCGCTGCTGCATCATCACTGCGAGCGTAAGACCCCGCTTATCGCGCTGGGCGGCGGGGTCATTGGCGATATAACAGGCTATGCTGCGGCCACTTATTTGCGCGGCGTGCCTTTTATTCAAATTCCCACCACGCTATTGGCACAGGTAGATTCCTCGGTCGGCGGCAAAACAGGCATTAATCACCCGCTTGGAAAAAATATGATCGGTGCATTTTATCAGCCGCAAGTGGTCATTACCGATAGCGCCACACTCCATACTTTGCCAGATCGTGAGCTGCGCGCGGGTATTGCTGAAGTCATCAAATACGGGTTGATTCGCGATCCTGAATTTTTTGTGTGGCTGGAACACAACATAACCAAACTATTGGCGCGTGATCTGGCCGCATTGGATTACGCCATACGCCGCAGTTGCGAGAACAAAGCCGATGTGGTAGCCGCCGATGAGCGCGAAGGTACGGCGGGTATACGCGCACTGCTCAACCTGGGACACACCTTCGGCCATGCCATTGAAAATGGCATGGGCTACGGCGTGTGGCTGCATGGTGAAGCTGTCGCAGCGGGTACTATTCTGGCGGCACAACTCTCATCCCGTTTGGGACTGCTCAATCAAACCGACGTGGAACGAATCCGGAATATATTTGAGCTCGCCAGACTTCCCATTACCGCGCCCAACCTGGGTGTGGAAAAATATCTGCAACTCATGGGGCTGGATAAAAAAGTTGAAGGCGGGAAAATTCACTTCGTACTTTTAAAATCCATAGGCCATGCCTACATTAACAAAAATGTGCCCGATGAAATGCTGCAGCAAACGCTAATGGAACACTCTGCCCATGCATAATCTTGCCCCCTACGCTGCCTCTGAAGCTACCTCACGCGGACGACAATATCATGAAACACGGCCATCTGGCCGCAGTGAATTCCAGCGTGACCGTGACCGTATTATTCATTCCACAGCCTTTCGACGACTGGAATATAAAACCCAAGTATTCGTCAATCATGAAGGCGATTTATTTCGCACCCGGCTGACACATAGCCTGGAAGTCGCGCAAATAGGCCGTTCCATCGCGCGCAATTTGCATTTGAATGAAGATCTGGTGGAAGCAATCAGTTTGGCACACGACCTCGGCCACACGCCCTTCGGCCATGCCGGACAAGATGCGCTCAACACCTGCATGAAAACGTACGGTGGCTTTGAACACAATCTGCAATCCCTGCGTGTGGTAGATCAACTGGAAGATCACTACGGCGCATTCGACGGTCTCAACCTGTGTTTTGAAACCCGCGAAGGCATACTTAAACACTGCTCGCTTCAAAATGCCCGAACACTGGGTGCAGTGGGCGAACGCTTCCTTAACAAGCAAAGTCCGTCGTTGGAAGCGCAGATCGCCAATCTTGCCGATGAAATTGCCTACAACAATCACGACGTGGATGATGGACTGCGTTCAGGGCTGATCACATTGGAACAAATATCCACCGTGCGCTTGTTTGCCCAACATCTGGCAGTCGCACGGGAAACTTATCCGGCGATCCCGGAACGGCGATTAATCCATGAAACTATCCGCCGCATGATTAACATGCTCGTCACCGACTTAATCTGCGAGACCGAAAAAAACATTGCAGCACATGCCATACAGAGCCACCACGAAGTGCGCGCAGCAGCACCATTAGCTGCTTTCAGCACAACCGTGCATGAACTTAATCAGGAACTCAAGGCCTTTCTCCGCACCCACCTCTATCGCCATTTCCGCGTCATGCGCATGAGCGCGAAAGCGCGCCGTATCATCGGGGATTTATTTCAGGTCTTCATGGAAGACCGCCGCTTATTGCCGCCACATTTTCAACCACAGGCAGAAGTAGATGGTTCCCGCGCGGTGGCCGATTACATAGCGGGCATGACCGATCGTTACGCGATTAAAGAACACCGCAGATTATTTGCGGTAGAAGAAGAATAAAAAGGCCTGCCAGAAAGCATTGCTGGTAGGCCTTTAAACAACAACTACATAAATCAGCTATTAAATTTTAAAGATGTACTTCCCCCATGTTCCTCAAGCCAGCATTTATGGATATAATGCGCGCCTTCTGTTGTAAGTAGAAATCATTTTTTTGCAATAGGCAGTTTGCTAATTGCGGCAGTCTAAAATCTACCCATGTGGTAGCAATGTTTCAAAAGAACGGCTCGGTAGCTCAGTCGGTAGAGCAGAGGACTGAAAATCCTTGTGTCGGTGGTTCGATTCCGCCCCGAGCCACCAAAATTCCAAAAACCTGAGATAAGCCGGAAAAAATGGAGTCCAATGTTTCTGTCAAATGACGAAACGGGGGGCGAAGATGGAACGATTACCGGGAGGAATTGACAGCCCTGAATTCCGGGATCGGGATCGGGTTGCGTATCCGCGCAGTCGGCTCCACCCTCAGGCGTCTACTCACGCCGCAAAAACCGATCCCACGCGCATTATGCCTTCAGCCAGCGCCCCTTGGGTTGGCCGAACAACCCCGCATCGCTGAACACAGATTGCGGATCAGATGGATTCACCCCTTTAAACAGCTTGTCCAGAGTGGCCGTGGCTATTGTTGCCTCACCTCTCTATTAAAATTTATGGTCGCCGCATGATTCCCTTCATACAAAAATTCTGACAGGCTCCGGAACAGAAAAAGTTAGCCGTTTTTCAGCTTTGCATTCAACCGCCCCAACAATATTTTCAACGCCAGCGCTCGATGACTGATCTGAACCTTTTCATCACGGGTGAGCTCCGCACTCGTCTTGCCTAATTCGGGTAACCAGAATATCGGATCGTAGCCAAAGCCGCCCTTGCCGCGTGCTTGCATTGCAATCTCGCCGTGCCACTCGCCTTCGGCGATGATGGGTTGCGGGTCACTGGCAGAACACACCAAGGCCAGCACACAGTAGTAGTGCGCACGTCGGTCGGTCACTCCTTGCATGTCGCGTAATAATTTTTCATTGTTGGAATGATCGTTGTTTTTTTGTTCGGCATAGAGCCCACTCGCATAGCGTGCCGACAACACACCCGGCGCGCCATTTAGTGCCGCGACACATATGCCAGAATCGTCTGCCAGAGCGGGTAGGCCGCTGGCGGCGCTGGCGTGGCGGGCTTTGGCCAGGGCGTTTTCCACAAAAGTAGGATGCGGCTCTTCTGCTTCGCTGATGCCGAGTTGTGCCTGGGTGAGTACTTCTATGCCCAAGGAAGCGAGCATAGCTTGCAGTTCGTGCAGCTTACCCTGATTGTTGGAAGCGATGACGAGTTTATTCACAAGCGATACTGATTAATTCTTCAGAGACGCGCGTTGCATTTCGATGAGTTGTGCGATTCCATTTTGCGCCAAATCCAACATGATATTCATTTCATCGCGCGAGAAGGCGTGACCTTCTGCCGTGCCTTGCACCTCGATAAATTTACCGTCGCTGGTCATTACCACATTCATGTCGGTGTCGCAGGCGGAATCTTCCGCATAATCCAGATCAAGCACTGCCGTGCCGTTATGCACTCCAACCGAAATGGCCGCGACAAAACTAATCAGGGGTGTTTCTTTGATTAAATTTTTATTCAAGAGACCGTTTACCGCATCATGCAGTGCCACGAATGCGCCGGTGATGCTGGCAGTGCGTGTGCCGCCATCGGCTTGTATGACATCGCAATCTATTTGTATGGTGCGCTCGCCCAGTTTTTTCAAATCCACTACTGCTCGCAAACTGCGCCCGATCAAACGCTGAATTTCCTGTGTGCGACCAGACTGTTTGCCCTTGGCAGCCTCGCGCGCCATACGTTCACCGGTAGAGCGCGGCAACATACCATATTCTGCAGTAACCCATCCTTCGCCCGAGCCTTTTTTATGTAGTGGCACGCGCTCTTCGACGCTGGCGGTGCAGATGACTTTGGTATCACCGCACTCAATCAATACCGAACCTTCGGCATGTTTAGTGTAGTGGCGGATGATGCGGATGTTGCGCAGATGTGCGGGGTGTCTATCGGCAAAACGTGTGGCGGGAAATAGCTGCATGGCAAATACCGTTAAATGAAAGTGCGCATTATATTGGGGGACATCTCTAAGAAATAATTAAAATTATTACACCGGGTAAGCGCACCGCACAAATAGAATTAATTTTTTGCCGTTTGTCGCGAGTTTGCCCCAGAGCTTGTTCAGATTTTCCTCAGCCTTGCTCGCAATCCAGCACCATGGCAACAGGCATGGCGGCAATACGCATTTCATCACCCTCGTTCCAGCG
>JBEBGP010000222.1:0-5700 GCA_040081045.1 Candidatus Nitrotoga sp. | reverse complement strand
TTTTCCACTTTCCCTGATCGTACCAGTAGAACCCTTGGTTTGATAAAGATAGACATCACCATATTTAGCATCCAGCGGAGCAACCCCCGCAAACTTTTCGCCCGGAGAAGACGCACATGCACTGAGTAAGCTGAGTAATAAAACAAAGAACGCTCCTCGCAAAGCATCTATCTGTTTATTGTATGATGAATTTTCAACTAAATTCTCCACTGGTGTCATGCTTCCTCCCAAAATTCCCTGTGATGATTCCAAATCGAATAGTTACATTTGCGAGTAGAGCCCCGATGTACTCACACTAAAGCCACTTACCAACCCCTTCTCAGCTGATTTCAGTTTGCCGCAAACAGCCTAACCTCCAACTCGCCCAGCATGATCATATGTGCCGCGCGTATACATGATCATATGTGCCGCGCGTATAGTATCAAAGTAAAGCAGTACCACGTGCAAACGAGCATTAACAGCAACTGCCCGCAAATTATACGCGTATTCAAGTCCGAAGTGCAACACCACGAATGCACCGCAATCTGTCTTCCGCCAATACATATTGATTGTATTGCACTGACGGTTCAGTTTTAAGAACACACTAGGCTAAATAATAACCCAGAACTTTATAAATCCGGCACAAATAAAATATGGGTCTGTTGGATCAAACCATGTCTGACACGGCCTGGAAAAAGACGGCGGCAGAAAGCCCGTGGATGGAGATGGTAACAGTGCGACCCACACCAACCGTTTCATCCTCACATTTTTACAGCACGCATAGAACCTGATATTGAACAGCTATTGCACCGCATCCCAAGATTCATGGCGTGTTAAAATCTGGTATGAGTAAAGCCTTCGCCAAAAAAACTGATGCGAATGAGGACGATAATGAGTCACGGTCTGCGCTGTTATTGCCAGCCGGAATCAAAAACTACATCACGCCGACGGGGTATCAGCACCTGAAAGATGAGTTGGATCAATTGTGGCGCGTAGAACGACCAGTGTTGGTGCAAACCATTACCTGGGCGGCTTCCAATGGGGATCGCTCAGAAAATGGTGATTATATTTACGGCAAAAAACGCTTGCGCGAAATTGATAAGCGCATTCAATTTTTAGCCAAGCGGTTAGACCACGCCGAGGTGATAGATCCGGCCAAACGCGGTGCATGTGAGCAGGTATTTTTTGGTGCAACGGTGACGGTTTGTCGGCAGGATGGCGTGAAATATATTTACAGTATTGTCGGGGTGGATGAAGCGAATCCTTCCCAGGGATTAATTAGCTGGGTCTCACCATTGGCACGCGCACTGCTCAAGACCCGAGTGGGAGATGTGGTAACGTTGCAAGTTCCGAATGGCGCAGAGGAATTGGAAATCATCGAAGTAATTTATCGTGAGATTTGCCGCACATTAAGTAATAAACCGTCACGATGTATTACATGACACAATATAGGAGGATGTATTACGGAAGAACCAGATGCAAAATTTAATTGCCAAAAAAGAGGTGTGAAATGAAAAATTACCACGAACAGTTGGAGCCGACCTGACAATCACTTCGTTAAATCAAATAAAATTAAACAGGATGGCTGTCAGGTTGTGTTCTTAAATTGCCACGTCCAGCAAAGCACGGCTCAACGAGCTTCTTTGCCACTTGTGCGATTTTTCAAGAGCGCTACCCAGTCAAAAATTAACGTTAAATCCTTGTCACCCGTTATGTCGAGTTTTCCATATCAATGCTTGTGCGCGACCCGCTGTCAGCTCCTGAAAGGTCAACCCCTTTTCCAGCTCCTCAGCATATATTTGCGCTCTAACGTCACCTGCCGCTGCTGCTAAACTAAACCACTTGTATGCAAGTATGACATCCACTGGCACACCCTGACTTTTTGCATAACTCAACCCCAGCCTAAACTGTGCGGGTGCATCGCCCTGTTCTGCGGCCTTGGTATACCAGGCGACAGCCGCCACAAAATCCTTGTTGACACCCCGCCCTTCTTCAAACATGCGTCCCACGTGGTACTGCGCTCTGGCGTAATTTTGGGCAGCTGATTTTTCATACCACCCCATCGCCGCTTTATAATCCTGCGCTATACCCTGTCCTTTTTCAATCATTAAGCCCAGATTGACTTGCGCTTTAACAAAGCCTTGTTCAGCCGCTTTGGTATACCACTGCAAGGCTTCTTTTTCATTTTTAGAAGTACCCTCCCCCTGGCTATGCATCACACCCAGATTAAATTGGGCTCTGGCATGCCCTTGCTCGCCAGCTTTAAGAAATAAGCCCAAAGCTGTTTTTTGGTCCTTATCCACGCCCTTGCCACCGTCATACAACGAACCCAACGCAAATTGGGCATCCGCATTGTTTTGATCCGCGGCCTTGCCATACCACTCGGCAGCTAATTTATAATCTTGCTCAACACCTTGTGCTTTGCTGTACATTTGCCCCATATAAAACTGCGCAACAGGATCGCCCTTCTCAGCCAACTGGCGAAATTCACTGAATGCTGATGAATATTTTTTCTTATTGTATGCGTTCACGCCATCCTGAATCCCCGCGTAAACCTGCGTGCCCAGACTCAAGAAAACCAGTGCAGACAGCGTTTGTATAACAACTTTTGTCATGACATTTTGCATAATCTTCCTTTCAGTTATGACTTAATTAATCTTGCAGGCGAATAAAATGCTCGCGATAATACTTCATTTCGTTTATCGACTCATAAATATCAGCTAACGCCTCATGCTTGCCGTGCTTCTTCAAGCCTTGGGCAACTTCCGGCTTCCATCGTTTGGCCAATTCTTTAAGCGTGCTGACATCCAGATTGCGGTAATGAAAATAAGCTTCCAATTGGGGCATCCACCGCGCCAAAAATCGCCTATCCTGACAAATAGAGTTGCCGCACATGGGAGAAGTGCGCGCTGGCACATGTTCATTTAAGAAACTCAGCATCTGTGCTTCCACTGCCTGTTCACCCCACGGTGATACTTTAACTTTTTCAATCAAGCCGGACTTTGCATGGGTAGATCTATTCCAAGCATCCATATTGTACAGCACATCATCCGTTTGGCGCACCACCAAGACCGGCGCCTCAGCCACAGTATTAAGATCGTTATCCGTAACGACCATTGCAATTTCAATGACTCGATCAGTCTCTGGAACCAGTCCCGTCATCTCCATGTCTATCCAAACGAGATGGTTTTGATTTTGTGCCATAATTCATTACGCTGTCAATAAGAAGCACTTTTTTGCATTGTGCCGCATTGAGGGTTCGCTATTTCGTACCAAGTATTACAGGATATATTATGACCGCTTCGTATTTTACTGCACTATTTGCCAGTGCGCTATTGCTCACAACACTGATCAAAATTTGGCTGGCACGCCGCCACCTGAATCACATCCAATCACATCGCTCCACTGTGCCGCCTGATTTTAGCGCGCAAGTTGATTTGACCGCCCATCAAAAAGCTGCCGATTACACACGCACCAAAACCAAACTGGGCATACTGAACGTCATATTTGATGCAACTCTGTTGCTGCTGCTCACCTTGGGCGGCGGCATTCAACGTCTCGCCGAATGGTCCATACTGACCTTTAATGAGCCGTTACTGCAAGGCGCGGCCATCATCCTGGCGGTGTTGATAATATCCGCCATATTGGAATCACCCTTTAATTTGTATCGCACTTTTGTAATCGAAGCGCGTTTTGGCTTCAACAAAACAACCCCGATGCTGTACTTGATCGACACTGTTAAAGGATTGGTATTAGGCGCTGTGCTGGGCTTACCATTGTTGTTTGGTGTGTTGTGGATCATGGGGAAAATGGGGGAGAGCTGGTGGTGGATCGTGTGGGGCGTATGGGTAGCCTTTAACCTGCTCCTGCTGTTTATTTATCCGTCATTTATAGCACCACTGTTTAATAAATTTATGCCATTACAGGATGAAGTGCTCAAGGCGCGCATCAGCGCGCTATTGCAAAAATGTGGTTTCACCGCGCAGGGATTATTTGTCATGGACGGCTCCAAACGTAGCGCACACGGCAACGCTTATTTCACTGGTTTTGGCAAAACCAAGCGTATCGTATTTTTTGACACGCTACTGGAACGGCTGTCGCCAACCGAAATTGAAGCAGTACTGGCGCATGAATTAGGTCATTTTAAGCGGCATCACGTCATCAAACGCATCGCCTCCAGCTTTGCCACCAGCCTGATATTCTTGTGGATATTATCGCAATTAATGCAATCACCGTGGTTTTACGCGGGCTTGGGTGTAGCCATGCCGGCAGCATCCACAACCACCGCACTGGCGTTGCTATTGTTTTTTATGGCGATGCCTGCGTTCAGTTTTTTGCTGAATCCGTTAATGAGCTATTATTCGCGCAGGCATGAATTCGAGGCGGATGCCTATGCCGCCCAGCAAACCGATGCCCGTGATTTATCCAACGCATTGGTTAAAATGTATCAGGACAACGCCGCAACGCTTACGCCTGACCCGCTATATTCCGCATTCTACGACTCCCACCCACCCGCGATGGTGCGTATTGCCCACTTAAAATCGTTAACCAGATAAATTCTATAATACACAGCCAAATTTATAACAGGAGACAGCAACATGAAAATGCTATTCATACTAAGTGCTTTAATGCTGAGCGGTATCGCTCAAGCTGTGCCATTTGCCAAGGGTGATGCCACCGCGGGTAAGCAATTTTTCGAACAAAACAAATGCAATCGTTGCCATATCCAGAAAATGGGGGGCGACGGCAGCGCGATTTTCACGCGCCCCAATCGCATCGTAAATACCCCCAAGCAATTAATTGCGCGTATGCATTATTGCAGCGAAGCCTCCAACATCAGGCTGACTCCTGCTGATGAACAAAACATCGGCGCATTCCTTAATCAAACCTATTATAAATTTAAATAAATTCCAACTATCGCCATGCAAACCCAATGTAATTTGGCCGACAAGCAGTGCAAACCTTGTGAAGGCGGGGTTCCCCCACTAACCAAAGCGGAGGCAACTGGTCTGCTTCAACAGCTTGACGGCTGGAAACAGCATGGCGCGGCAATAGACAAAACTTTTGAATTTAAAAATTATTACCACACCATGGCTTTTGTAAATGCCGTAGCATGGCTCTCACACCGCGAAGATCATCATCCGGACTTGCTTGTGGAATACAACAAATGTCGCGTGCAATACAGCACTCACGCCATCAAAGGCTTGTCTGAAAATGATTTTATTTGCGCTGCCAAGGTCGATGCCTTGTTCAAGATTTGAACGTAATATTGCCAGGGCAGATTGTCGCAGCATACAGTCGTCAATATCTGGTTGAGCTGGCCGATGGCACATTACTGCCCTGTTTATCGCGCGGTAAAACCAGCGAATTTGTCTGTGGCGATACAGTTGAAACGCTACGCACTGGCAGCAATCAGGGAGTAATCGAACGCGCCCTGCCGCGTCGATCATTGTTGCTTCGTTCAGATGCCTATCGCCGCAAATGCATCGCTGCAAATGTCACGCAAATTGTTATTGTAGTCGCGACCGAACCACCGTTTAGCGACGATCTGTTAACACGCTGCCTGATCGCCGCTCATGAACAAAAACTGGCCATACTCATTGTATTAAACAAATGTGATTTGCAATCCGCCACCGTACAGGCACGCGCGCAACTTTCACCCTATCAGAACGCTGGCTACCGAATATTGGAATTATCTGCCAAAGACAATATCGAACCTTT
>JBEBGP010000066.1:0-5717 GCA_040081045.1 Candidatus Nitrotoga sp. | reverse complement strand
GTGCAGGAGCTGGCCATCACCGCCAGCATGGGAGTGTTGCTGATGATCGTCACCAATAAATTACTGTTACCCGTGCTGCTGTCTTACCTCCGTCTCAGCGATGCGGAAAAACAAAAAAATAGCCGCACCGGCTTCATGACCGACAACATTTGGCGGGCGCTGTCACACTTCGCACAACCCCGTGCGGCCATATGGGTACTGCTGATTTCCGGTGTTATTCTCGTTCTGGGTACATGGCAAGCACGGGAATTAAAAATTGGCGACCTTGGCAAAGGCATCCCGGAGTTGCACGACACTTCCCGCTACAACCGCGACAACGCCGCCATCACCGACAACTTCAGCATAGGCGTGGATGTGCTATCAGTCATCGCGCAAAGCCACGATGTGCAGGGAGCATGCACCAATTACGACATCATGGATAACATTGACAGGCTGCAATGGCACCTGCGCCATACCGACGGCGTGCAATCGGTGTTGTCGCTGCCGGGCATGGCAAAGATTATCAATGCGGGCTGGAATGAAGGCAGCCTGAAATGGCGTGCGCTGTCTCGCGATTCCACCGTTCTGGCGCAATCTGTAACCCCTATAGACACCAGCAGCGGCCTGCTCAATGCCGATTGCAGTGCCATGCAAATCATGATTTTTACACGCGATCATCAGGGCGAAACAATCGCGCACATCGTCAGCGAAATTAAAAAATTCGCCTCCCAAAACAATACTGCACAGATCACCTTCCTGTTGGCCAGCGGCAATGTTGGCGTGATGGCTGCCACCAACGAAGCCGTCGCTGCCGCAGAAATGACCATGCTGCTATCCATCTTCGGCGCGATTATCCTGCTGTGCCTCATCACCTTCCGGTCATGGCAAGCCGCGCTGTGCATAGTCGTTCCGCTGGCACTGGTTTCGGTATTATGCAACGCGCTCATGGCACTGCTCGACATCGGCTTGAAAGTCTCCACCCTGCCCGTCGTGGCATTGGGTGTGGGTGTGGGCGTGGACTATGGCATTTATTTGTTTGAGCGCATCAAACATGAAATGCAAACGCATTCCCTGAGCGAGGCTTTTTATCAAGCCCTGAAACAACGCGGCACCGCCGCCATATTCACCGCCCTCACCATGAGCATAGGCGTGGGTAGCTGGGTATTCTCTGCACTGAAATTTCAATCCGACATGGGAATATTGCTGGCCTTCATGTTTCTGGTGAATATGCTTGGTGCGATATTATTGCTGCCCGCACTGGCAGCATACTTGATTAAACCGTCAGCGAAAATTGAATCGGTGACGTAATATTGCGTAAAACTCAATAGAGCCGATTTATCATTGGGAAAGGCACAGCTTTGACTACCTTACGCACCTGCATGTTCAGACTATAAATGATGTTTGTGTGTCGTATTAACTACTTTCACACAAAAACACTGCTAAGTTCAATTGCCACGCATAATTCCAAATAGTACGGGCGATGTATTGTTGAACTTAAACTCACTTAACCACCTAACCACCCTCGCTTGCAGTAAATTCTTTTTTGGTAATGCTGGCCTTCCCGCGAATATCTTCCAAATATAATTGAAGCAGTTGCTGACCTGTTGTACGACGCAGTTGCTGCATATACTCATCACGCACGCTCTTGTTAATTTCAGAAGGCTCTTTCACTGCCTCAATCCTCGCCAATACATACGCACCCTGCCCGTTTACCACAGCCGTATAAGCGGGCAATTTGCTGACATTGGTCTTAAATACCTGTTGCGCCAACTCGCGGTCTATTCCGGTATGCTGTTCCCGGGTCACGGTAAGTGCAGGCTTCCAGGCCATACCTACCTTTTCCCCGCGCTGTAGTTGCGCCAGTATTTCCTGACCTTGCTTTTGCAACATTTCCTGCGCCTGGGTGCGCAATAATTTCTGCCGTATCTCCACCTCAACTTCAGCCAAGGCACGGGTACTAGCCGGCTTCAACTCCAGCAATCGTGCAGCCAGCAAGGTGTCAGGCGCAATTTCAACTGCCGCGCTGTTGCGTTTATTTTTTACCACATCATCAGAAAACACCGCCTGCAATGCCTTGTCTGTCCAAATTGGCAAAGATATTTGCTTTTTACTCAACCACGAACTTTGCCGCACTGGTACTTTTACCAGGTCAGCAGCGGCCTTTAAGGTATCGCTCTGCTCATAAACAATGTCACTGAATTTTCCGGCCAATTCCGCATAGGTGTCGCTACTTTTCTGCGCTCTCATTTTTTGCATAATGTCATCTTTTACTTCGCTGTATAGCTTGATTTTTGCGGGCTCGATGGCCATCAATTTTATAATGTGGAAGCCAAAATCTGTTTGAACCAGCTCGCTTATTTCACCCACCTTCAGCTTATATACCGCTTCTTCAAATGGCGGCACCATCGCGCCACGGGCAATCATCCCCAAATCGCCCCCTACTGCAGCCGAGCCCGGGTCTTGTGAATGTTGCTTCGCCAAACCGGCAAATGCTTGCGGAGATTGTTTGACTTGCTGCAAAATATTTTCGGCCTTAAGCTTTGCCGCATCTTTTTCCGCACCGGATGCCTGCGCGGCAGCAGAGATCAATATATGCGCGGCTTGGCGTTGCTCTTGCGTGCCAAATTCCGCCGCGTGCTCATCATAATATTTCTTTGCTTCCTCCTCAGTCACGGATATTTGAGACTGCAAATCCGCAGCAGAGAAGGTAACGTATTCCACGCGCACTTGCTCATCAACTTTAAATTCGGGCATGTTTGATTCGTAATATTTCTTGATATCTTCATCGGTTATATTAACCTTCTTCAAAAAGGAATCCAGCGGAATGTGTGCAATAGCCACCACTCGCTTCTGTTCATTCAGGCGGATTATTTTTTCTGTCGCAACAGCAGACGCATATCCATTCTGTAAATACGTTCCTATCAGTTGTCGCATATTGAGATCCTGTGCCATTTCAGCTTCAAAAGCCGGGATGGCTCGGCCTTGCCTGGTTAATATGGAGGTATATAACGCCTTGTCAAATCGCCCCTCCTTCTGAAATGCCTCAATGCCGGCAATTGTCTCAGCCAACTGTTTGTCGCTGACTCTCAAACCCACAGCAAGTGCTTGCATCATAAGCAAGCGTTGATCGATCAAATTATTCAGTATCGTGCGTTTAATTTCAGGGTTGTCCAACATCGCCGGATCGAAGTTACCCTGCATACTTTCACGTATTCTTTCCTGTTGTTGGCGCAAGTCCTGCTCAAATGCTTGTTGCGTGATTTTTTCGCCATCGACAGTGGCAATGACGTCGGCTTTGTTTACCTGATTAAACGTGTCTAAACCAAAAAAGGCAAATGTGATGATAATTAACACCAAAACAATTTGCACAAATGTTTTCTTCTCTTGCACGAAATCAAACATAATGTTCCACCTGTTCATCACTAAAAATGCAAAAAGGCGAACTCGCGTTCGCCTTGATCTGGCGGAGTGGACGGGACTCGAACCCGCGACCCCCGGCGTGACAGGCCGGTATTCTAACCAACTGAACTACCACTCCACAAACCCCATAGTCCTACAACAAACCTATGGTGGGTGCTGAGGGGTTCGAACCCCCGACATTCGCCTTGTAAGGGCGACGCTCTACCAACTGAGCTAAGCACCCAATCTAACCCGCTATGCTACAGCATCCTTAAGACCTTTGCCAGAGCGGAACTTCGGTACTTTTGCAGCCTTGATCTTGATAGTCGCGCCAGTACGTGGGTTGCGGCCATTACGTGCCGCGCGCTTGCCCACATAAAATGTTCCGAATCCAACCAACGTGACTAGGTCACCTTTCTTTAAAGCCTTTTTAATTGAGTCGATAGTTGCATCCAATGTACGACCAGCGGCTGCCTTGGAAAGGTCAGTCGATTTTGCAATTGCATCAATCAGTTCCGATTTATTCATCTTAAGCATCCCCTTAAAAGTTTTGGATTAGAAATACAGGAAAACCCTGCGAAGCCTTTATATCAAGGCTCTTCAGCTTGGTCAAGTGATTCGTAAAATATATTTTTATATTTGATGCAACGAACACTGCAAGAGCCTAGAGGCCGTTGACAATTATCCGGCGAAATGCGTTGCTCGCCCGATGGAGATGAATACAAGCCCGACAACGCGGCAGAAACTCCATCGGGCGGCAATCCTCCGGAAACGGAAATCGCACCCGTCGCATGATTGTCAACAGACTCTAGTGTTTGATGAGTGCACCATGCGCCCCGTCTGCCACGGGGGGGGGAGTTAAAGTGGCGGGAGCTTCCGTTAAAAACTCCGGCTTGCGCTCCAAGGCTTGCTCCAATACCTGCTCTATCCATTTGACCGGATGGATTTCCAGTTTATTTTTTACGTTATCCGGTATTTCAACCAAATCACGCACATTATCTTCAGGGATTAAAACCGTCTTAATTCCCCCGCGTAGTGCGGCCAGAAGTTTCTCTTTCAAGCCACCTATTGGCAGAACTTCTCCGCGCAAGGTAATCTCTCCGGTCATGGCCACATCCGCGCGTACGGGAATATGCGTCAGTGCCGATACGATAGCCGTGCAAATACCCACCCCCGCACTGGGCCCATCTTTGGGTGTAGCACCCTCGGGCAGGTGTATGTGTAAATCAATTTTCTGATAAAAGTCTTCTGCAATCCCCAAGCTCTGCGTACGGCTGCGCACCACACTCAGTGCTGCCTGGATAGACTCTTGCATAACTTCACCCAGTTTACCCGTCGTAGTTGTCTTACCTTTGCCGGGCAAAACAGCTGTTTCAATGGTTAGTAGCTCCCCCCCAACTTCAGTCCATGCCAATCCGGTCACCTGACCAACTTGATTACGCTTCTCGGCTATACCATAGCTGTAACGCCGCACGCCCAAGTACTTGTCCAAATTGCGCGAGGTAACGGTAACTTTGCCCGTGCGGCTCTTAAGCAATAACGCCTTAACCACCTTGCGACAAATTTTGGAAACCTCCCGATTCAGGCCACGTACGCCAGCTTCGCGCGTGTAGTAACGCAAAATGTCGCGGATAGCACTAATTGTGATATTGATTTCCTCCGGCTTCAAACCATTTCCTTCCAATGCCTTGGGAATCAAATAACGGACGGCAATGTTGATTTTCTCTTCTTCCATATAGCTCGGCACATGAATAATTTCCATGCGATCCAATAATGGCGCGGGAATATTCATACTATTGGCCGTTGCTACAAACATCACATCGGACAGATCGTATTCCACTTCAACGTAATGATCGACGAACGTGTGATTCTGCTCGGGATCAAGCACCTCAAGTAACGCCGAAGAGGGATCACCACGGAAATCCATGCCCATCTTGTCCACCTCATCCAGCAGGAAAAGCGGGTTTTTTACACCAACCTTGGACATATTCTGCAATATCTTGCCCGGCATTGAACCAATATAGGTGCGGCGATGACCACGAATTTCAGATTCATCACGCACCCCACCCAGCGACATACGCATAAATTTTCGCCCCGTCGCACGCGCAATGGATTGCCCCAGCGAAGTCTTGCCTACTCCCGGCGGCCCTACCAGACATAGAATAGGTGCTTTCATTTTATCCACCCGCTGCTGCACTGCAAGATATTCCACAATGCGCTCTTTAACGCGTTCCAAACCGTAATGGTCGGATTCCAGAATTTTCTCTGCTGTTTTTAAATCCGCATTAATTTTGCTTTTCTTCTTCCACGGCAAGCCCACTAAAATATCAATGTAATTC
>JBEBGP010000094.1:0-20419 GCA_040081045.1 Candidatus Nitrotoga sp. | reverse complement strand
TAATAAGATTACCCCCATGACTCCCTCCCCGCACACCCCGATGATGCAGCAATATCTGCGAATCAAAGCGCAGCACGCCGACATGCTGCTGTTTTATCGCATGGGGGATTTTTACGAATTATTTTTTGACGATGCGATGCGCGCCGCCAAACTTCTCGACATCACGCTTACGCAACGCGGCTCATCCAACGGGGAGCCGATAAAAATGGCAGGTGTGCCATACCACGCCGCCGAACAATATCTGGCGCGCCTTGTTAAGCTCGGCGAGTCCGTCGCCATTTGCGAACAGATCGGTGACCCTGCCACCAGCAAGGGGCCAGTTGAGCGAAAAGTCGTACGCATCGTCACGCCCGGCACGTTGACTGATTCGGCTCTGCTGGATGAAAAGCGCGACAGCCTGCTGCTGGCAATGCACGCACGCGACGGCATAGTGGGATTAGCCTGGATGAATCTGGCTTCGGGTCAATTTTTTGCCAGCGAAATCGACGCGCAAAATTTATCGGCAGAACTGGAACGCTTGCAGCCTTCTGAAATTTTGCTGGCAGAAAATAATAGCTCCCTCTCCCTCCGGGGGATAACCAGCGACTTGGCTGCTGTTGTTGGGCAGCCAAGTCGAATGGCTAGTAGCTCCATCAGGACTGGGGTGGGGGAAGACACTCAAGCCGCAATTAAAACCTTGCCCGATTGGCATTTTAATTTTGAAACCGCACAACGCGCGCTGTGTCAGCAATTTTCCACGCTGGATTTGGCAGGCTTTGGTTGTGCAAATTTCACGTCAGGTATTGAGGCAGCGGGCGCACTGCTGAATTATGCCAGGTTGACGCAGGGACAGCATATCCGGCATGTACGCGGCATTCAGGTGTATGCCGCCGGACAATTCGTACGCATGGATGCAGCCACTCGCCGCAACCTGGAAATTACCCAAACCCTGCGCGGAGAAAGCGCGCCCACCCTGCTATCACTGCTCGACACCTGCGCCAGTAACATGGGCAGCCGCTTGTTGGCGCACTGGCTGCACCATCCATTACGAAATCGTGCGGCACTCAATGCGCGATTAGGAGCGGTTGCGCAACTATTATCCCCCACCCGGCGGGAGAAGGCGTTGCATCGTAGCGTGCACGAACACCTCAAGCAGTGCGCTGATGTCGAACGAATTGCCACGCGCATCGCCTTAAAATCTGCGCGTCCGCGCGATCTTTCCGGTCTGCGCGATACGCTGGCACAATTGCCCGCTTTGCATGACCTCCTGCTTTCTGTTCCAGCGAGTGCACAGGCAGGACAGACACCCTCTTTGTTACACACTCTCGCGCATGGATTGCGGGCAGATGAACTGCTGGTCGCATGCTTGCAGCGCACATTAAAAACTGAACCTTCCGGCATGCTCAGGGAAGGCGGCGTAATCGCGGATGGCTTTGATGCGGAGCTGGACGAGCTGCGCGGCATTCAAAGTAACTGCGGCGATTTTCTGCTGGCGCTGGAGGCACGCGAGCGCGCACGCACGGGCATCACAACACTGAAGGTTGAATACAATCGCGTGCATGGTTTTTATATTGAAGTATCCGCCGCGCAATCGGTCAATGTACCGGACGATTACCGTCGTCGCCAAACGCTTAAAAATGCCGAGCGTTACATCACGCCCGAACTCAAAACATTTGAGGACAAAGCACTCTCAGCCAATGACCGGGCATTAATCCGCGAGAAATTTTTATACGAGCAATTGCTCGAACAACTGGCACCTTACATTGCCCATTTGCAACTCATCGCCACAAATATTGCCACGCTGGATGTACTTGCAACTTTTGCAGAACGCGCGGCCAATCTCAATCTCAGCGCACCCGCTTTTAACGGTGATAATGTTCTGCAGATCAGCCAGGGGCGGCATCCTGTGGTCGAAGCGCAGGTGGATAATTTTATTGCGAACGATATTGATCTGCATGAAGCGCGCAAAATGCTGCTCATCACCGGCCCCAATATGGGTGGCAAATCGACTTATATGCGGCAGGTGGCACTGATTACCTTGCTTGCGCATTGCGGCAGTTTTGTGCCCGCTAAAAATGCGGTGCTGGGAGAAATAGACCAGATATTTACCCGCATCGGCGCGTCGGATGATCTGACCAGTGGCCAATCCACCTTCATGGTGGAGATGACCGAAGCCGCAAATATTCTGCACAATGCCAGCGCAAAAAGCCTGGTGCTGGTCGATGAAATCGGGCGCGGCACCTCGACCTTTGACGGCCTGGCACTGGCCTATGCAATCGCCTGTCATCTGCTGGAAAAAAATCGCAGCTATACCCTGTTCGCCACGCACTATTTTGAGCTTACGCGCCTGGGCGAAGAATTCCAACAACTGGCCAATGTCCACCTTGCCGCAGTTGAACACCGGCACAACATCGTATTTCTGCACAGCGTGAATGAGGGTGCAGCCAGCCAGAGCTACGGCCTGCAGGTAGCCGCACTGGCGGGTGTGCCCAATGAAGTGATCCGTAACGCGAAGAAACAATTGGTTCGATTGGAACAACAAAGCGCCGCACAAAATCCGCAGGGCGATTTATTTAACGCCGCGGCCTGCGCATCAAAAGTTCCCGCAACCAAGGCACATCCGGCAATGCAGTTGCTGGATGAATTACAGCCGGACAATATGAGTCCGAGAGATGCGCTGGAAAAATTGTATCAGTTAAAAAAATTGCTCTAGCCTGATGTCACTTTTATAGTGACACTCATGCACAACGGAATAATGGGGTGCAATAAAACGGGAATGAAACTGTGAATGAAACCGAGTGGCTTGAGAATGCAGTTGGGAACAGGTTAAAAATGTATCAATTAGTTTTTTTCCACAGCAGCGATACCTGAAATTTTGTTCAGTACTTCGGTCAATTCCTTTACCTTGACCTCCAGCGCAACACACACCGCGTCCTTTTTCTCCAGCTCTGCCACCTTTTCCTTTTCCTGCTTCAGGCTCTGGCGTAGCTGCTCGATGGTTTTCAGGTGCTCCTGCACGACACCTTTCATCTCTTCAAGTTGAACGCCTCTTTTGATGAGATCAAGTGCTTTTTCCTGAGCCTCGGAAAGATTGCTGGATCCCACTTGCCCGGAGAATGCTCCAATTTTTACTGTTTTATCACCCATGCGTGGCATGATAATGAATTCCAACTGCTATCGCAACACTTTGCTCACCTTAAATAACAGCCCATATTCCTGCCAAATTAGGGATATGCTAACTTCGCGAAAGCACACCAGTGAAATACCCCTTAATATCCGCCAACAACGCGCGCAATCAATAACTTCGGTCATTGGCTGCGCCCTCTGCCTTGCATTCATCTCCATCGGGCGAGCAACGCATCTCGCCGGATAATTGTCAACAGACTCTAATCATAGGTTAAGATATTGCCCGGACACTTTAAGGAAGCACTGATTTAATCCTCCACCTATTTTTTGAATGATAGCTTATTTAATCCGCCGAATTTTGTATGCCTTTCCGGTTCTGGTCGGCGTGAACTTACTGACATTTGCTTTATTTTTTGTGGTGAATACGCCAGACGATATGGCGCGCATGCAGTTGGGCATGAAGCGGGTTACCCCCGAAGCAATTGAAAAATGGAAGCAGCAGCATGGCTATGACAAGCCGCTGATGCTGAATATGCAGGCAGCAGGAACAGGCAAAATCACTGATACAGTTTTCTTCGATAAATCGGTGCGAATGTTTGCATTCGATTTTGGTTACGCGAATGATGGCCGCAATATTGCGCGTGAAATTCAAACACGTATATTGCCCAGTCTGGCCATTGCGTTACCAACCTTTGTGGCGGGTCTGCTGCTTTATATCACCTTTGCCCTGTTTATGACCCTGTTTCGCGGCACGGCTCTGGATACTCTGGGTGTGGCTTTGTGCGTGTTCCTGATGTCCGTTTCCGGTTTGTTTTATATCATTGGCGGTCAATTTTTGGCGGGGAAATTGTGGCATTGGGTGCCGATCTCCGGCTACATGGGCGGTGCGGATAGTATTAAATTTATTCTGTTGCCGGCATTGATCGGCGTGATAAGCGGCATAGGTGCGAGCGGTCGCTGGTATCGCACAATTTTTCTGGAGGAAATCAGCAAAGATTATGTGCGTACTGCACGTGCGAAAGGTTTATCAGAGTTGCGCGTGCTGTTTGGTCATGTGCTGAAGAATGCGATGATTCCTATATTAACCGGCGTGGTGGTGGTCATCCCACTGCTGTTTATGGGCAGCCTGTTGACCGAATCCTTTTTCGGCATTCCCGGTTTGGGTAGCTACACCATTGATGCCATTAACGCGCAGGATTTTGGCGTGGTGCGTGCCATGGTTTTTCTGGGATCGGTGTTATATATCGTGGGGTTGGTTCTCACCGATATTTCATACACACTGGTTGATCCACGGGTGAGATTGCAATGATGCCCGTCGTGCTGTGGACCGATGCCACGATTTTCCTGCTGCTGGCAACAATTCTTGCGGGAGCTTGGCACATTAGAAAATGGCCACACCTGATGCTGCCATGGCAACGCATCGCGACCAGCAGCATGGGTATGGTGTCGCTACTGATATTGTCATTATTCATGCTGGTTGGTCTGCTTGATTCCCTGCATTATCGCACCGCATTGCCTGAAAAAAACAACGGCCAAACGGTGTATTCCGCAGAAGTGCTGAGCGCCTTTGATGCACTGGCCAGTGGTCTGAAAAGTCGCACCGAAAAAACTTATTCCGCGCCGATGGCCGTATATTTATATGCCAAAGAAAGCATGGAAACACCGGATGGGAAAATTCTGCGCGACTATCCACGGCTGCGTTTTGGCGGCGCACACCTGCAGAACATAGAGCGCGATTGGCTGGGCGATGTGGTGCAAAAAACGGTGCGCGGTGCGTTGGCCGGATTGCTGCTGGGCATGCTGCTCATTGCCATGATATGGATACTCTTCCTGCGTCGACGCGGAGACCATTTGCCATTTTCAAAAACAACCAACAGTCCACGCAAAGCATTGCTCATTACCACCTTACTGCTCGCTGCATTCTTTGGTGCAGTTTCCAATCTAGCCACGTCATATCACGTGTTGGGCACGGACAAGGTCGGGCAGGATGTGTTATATCTCGCATTGAAAAGCATACGCACAGGCCTGGTAATAGGCACAATTACCACATTGGTTACATTGCCCTTTGCGCTGCTGCTGGGTATAGCGGCAGGATATTTTCGCGGCTGGGTAGACGACATCATCCAATATATTTATACCGTGCTCAGCTCGATTCCGGGCGTATTGCTGATTGCGGCAGCGGTGCTGATGATGCAAGTCACCATAGAAATGCATCCGGAATGGTTTGAAACTTCTGCTGCGCGCGCCGATGTGCGCTTGCTTTCACTGTGTCTGATATTGGGTTTAACCAGTTGGACCGGGCTGTGCCGATTACTGCGCGGTGAAACACTCAAGCTGCGCGAGCTGGAATACATTCAGGCTGCACAATCCTTTGGCGTTTCATCCGCGCGCATTATTACGCAGCATATTATGCCGAATGTCATGCACATCGTGCTGATTGCCATGGTGATGGATTTCAGCGGGCTGGTGCTGGCCGAAGCGGTGTTGTCATATGTTGGTGTCGGTGTCGATCCCAGCACGATGAGTTTTGGCACTTTGATAAACGCGGCGCGTCTGGAGATGGGGCGCGAACCGATAGTGTGGTGGACACTGGCAGCGGCATTTGGTTTTATGCTGGTGTTGGTGCTGGCCGCAAATTTATTTGCTGATGTGGTGCGCGATGCGTTTGATCCGCGCCTCAGTCACAAGAACTAGATATTGAACGATCGAAATCATAATCAATTGTGAATAACCTATTGTCTGTTCGGTCTTTGGTTACCGCGCTTAATGCAGGCACTGCAATTGTGGATGATATTTCATTCGACATTGCAGCGGGCGAAACTTTTGCACTGCTCGGCGAATCAGGCTGCGGCAAATCCATGACCGCACTGTCCCTAATGCGATTATTGCCGGATGGTGTCCATCTGAAACAAGGTGCGATACACCTTGCCAACGAAAATATTCTAGCGCTACCGGAGCGTGATATGCGGCACATTCGCGGCGGACGGATGGCAATGATTTTCCAGGAACCGGGTTTAAGTTTAAATCCGGTGATGACTGTCGGCGCGCAAATCACCGAATCACTGGCATTACATCAGAATATGCGCGGTGCCATGGCCGAAGCGCGGTGCACCGAATTACTGGGGCAAGTAGGATTGTCTGATGTGCAACGACGCTTGCGCGCTTATCCTTTTCAACTTTCCGGTGGCATGAAGCAGCGCGTGATGATCGCGATGGCCTTGGCGGGTCAGCCAAAATTACTCATCGCGGATGAACCGACCACTGCACTGGATGTGACAATACAGGCGCAAGTGTTGCAATTGCTGCGCAATACACAACAACAATCCGGCATGTCGATCTTATTCATCACACATGATCTGGGTGTGGTCGCACAAATAGCGCACCAGGTGGCGGTAATGTACGCCGGACAAATTATCGAACAAGCGCCGCGCGCGCAATTATTCGCCCATCCTGCGCACCCTTACACACAAAAATTATTTGCCGCATTGCCCCACGCAAGCAGTGCCGGACACGCACTCGCTGCAATCAGCGGTAGCGTACCCGCACCGGGTAGCACAGGTGTGGGCTGTCGCTTTGCGCCGCGCTGTGATCAAGCCTGGGCACGCTGTCACGCAGAGATGCCGGGCTGGACAATACTGCCAAACAGGCAGGGAGTCAGGTGTCATCTTTACGATACCAATGAGGTAAATGCGACAAAACAACCGCCCGGCATTTCAACCTCACAAGCCGGGCAGGGCTCATCCCACAAGGGGACAATGTCTGGCGGTGCTCATCTGCAGCATGCACCGGCAAACTATTTACTGCAAGTTGAGAATTTACGCGTTCACTTTCCTATTCACAAAGGCATCTTGCAGCGCACGGTGGGACATGTTAAAGCGGTAGACGGCGTGTCATTGGCCATTGCTGCGGGGCGCACACTGGCTCTGGTTGGAGAATCCGGCTGCGGAAAAACCACAGTCGGCAAGGCATTATTGCAATTGGTGCAACCAACAGCGGGCAGTGTGCGTTTCGCGGGCAATGACCTGGTGGGTTTGGGCGCACAACAATTACGCGTGCAGCGGGCGGGAATGCAAATGGTTTTTCAAGATCCTTATGCTTCACTCAATCCTAAAATGCGTGTCGCAGAGATCTTACAAGAGGGCATGGACGTGCTGTCCATTGGAAAAAACAGCACAGAACGGCAACAGCGCATAAACGAATTGCTGGATCAGGTTGGTTTGGCGCAAGCCTCCAAGTGGCGTTATCCACATGAGTTTTCAGGTGGTCAACGACAACGCATTGCCATTGCCAGAGCACTGGCCGTAAACCCCAGATTGCTGATTTGCGATGAACCAACCAGTGCCTTGGACGTATCGGTGCAAGCGCAAATTTTAAATCTGCTAAAAACCTTGCAACAGGAATTGGGCTTGAGTTATTTATTCATTTCGCACAATCTGGCGGTGGTGGAATATCTGGCACATGAAGTATGCGTTATGTACCTGGGGCGCATTGTAGAACGCGGGACAGTGGCCGAGGTCATGCGCGCACCGCGCCATCCTTATACACGGGCGCTTATTTCAGCCGTGCCGCACATTGATGGTTCAGGGATAGAGACGGTTCGGCTGGAAGGAGAAATGCCCTCGCCCACGAATCCCCCACAGGGTTGCCATTTTCATCCCCGATGCCCCCATGCAATGGATGTGTGCCGCGTGGACTATCCCAAAGCAACACATGTGAGCGACACACGGCAGGTGTATTGTTATTTGGAAAGTACCGCAAAGGTCAAGCAGAGTTAAAGTTGACCGGACTCCCGACTGCTCGCAGGAAGTTGTGCAGATCAGTGCTGATGCTTTGAGTTAATTATTGGCTAGGTAATTGGCTTGGCCTGACGAAGATCGCTACTGTTTATCCGGTTCTGGCGCGCACGGTATTGGGCTGCACCACATAAATACGTTGACCCGGCCGCAATATTTTTACGCCTCCATTCCAGCGTTTTAATTTACTCAAACCCACCCGGTAGCGTTGCGCGATACCGCTCATGGTGTCACCACGCCGCACCACATGGTGAATAGCATTTGCAAGCAACAGGTCATAGGGTTTCAGGTGGGTGTTAAATGCTTCAAATTTATTTTGCGCTTCTGCACCATTCAATGGCATTAACAATGCCTGTCCACTGCTAAAGGTGGCATATCTCGGCAAGCCATTGATGGAACGCAGTTCATCCAGTGGCATGTCAAAACGATCAGCCAGCTGCTGCAAATGCTCCCCTTTTTTGCTTTTATAAGCATGCCAAGTCACCAAAGGCAGGCTATGACTGGCAAGATTATTGCGGAAGGTCTCTACCTTTTCAACAGGCAGCAAGATGACTTCAGCATGTTCCTGCAATATCACCGGGCGATTATGTGCAGGGTTGAGTGCGCGAAACTCCTCCAACGAGATATCTGCAAGTTCTGCCGCCAGCTCTATATCGATGTGCTGATCGGTGGTAACCACCGAAAAATACGGTTCATTGGGAACGGCTGGCAGCGTTAAATCATACTGCTCGGGATGGGTGATAATATTTTTGATCGCGTACAGCTTAGGCAAATAATGGCGAGTTTCTTTGGGCAGACTTAAGCTGGCGTAGTCGGTTGCGCGTTTCAGCGCGCGATTTTTCGCGATAGCCCGTTTTACTTTTCCTTCTCCACAATTGTAAGCCGCCAACGCCAGTTGCCAATCGCCAAACATATCGTGCAGGCTTTGCAGGTAATCCAGTGCGCCATTGGTTGCGCCGATTACATCACGCCGACCGTCATACCACCAGTTTTGCTCCATACCGAATTTTTTGCCCGTTGATGGTATAAATTGCCAGATACCTGAGGCGCGCGCCGTGGAATAAGCACCCGGATAAAAGGCACTTTCAATCATCGGCAGCAACGCAATTTCCATCGGCATTCCACGCCGCTCTATCTCTTCCACAATAAAGTAGAGGTATAACCGTCCGCGTTCAGTCATACGTTGAATGTAATCCGGACGGCTGGCGTACCACTTTTCGTGTCTGGCAATTAACGGACTCTTAAAGTCTTTCAAATCATATCCTGCGCGAATACGATGCCAAACATCCGCTGCCCCCGATTTGGATTTAGATTTGGGAATGGAGGAATCGGAAAGAATTTGTGACAAGTTAACCGACGGTAGCCCGCCAGTTGCAGGGTTATTAAAAATTGCCGACTGAGCCAGTGGCACCGCATGAACAGGGGGCGCAGCCAGCTCTGCCGCCAGATCAGACGTAAATTCTGAATTATCCGCAAAAAATATGGATTCCAAAACTGGCCCGCCAGCAACAGGTTTTTCAAAGACCTTCCCGCTATGCAGAACACTAATCTCAGCTTGCGGCGCAGCTCCCATTACCATTTCTGCGAGCGCGCCCTCGGCTACCAACACCACCGGTGCAAAGTATCCAATAAAGCCAAACACAAATAGTTTGTTGAGTTTCATTTTATTGCCCACTACAACACAATGCTTACGCGATGCTAGTCGAGGGAAGGATGATAGTCAAGGACAGGTATTGACAGTGACACAAAAAATTATTGACGCGTCCTTGCCAATTTGGATACATTTCCACCTGCAGACATGTGCAGGGTTTTTGTAGAGGTCGTCGGTAACGGCGGCAGCCCGCAAGGGTGGGACACTCGAACCTGGGGTCTGCGTTATCTGTACTCCAAACTTGGCATCTCATCCCAAGTTTTTCCGGCAAACAGACGCCCGTTCTCTTTCTTCACACGCCGCTTGCCGTCCGCACCCCATCCGCCCCACTGTTTGAAAAAGAATGCAACACCATCCTGCTCGCATTGATCCTTAATCGATTCCACCCATTCGGCTTTCATCGGCCTGGCTTTCGGGCCGGATTCGCCACCGACGATCACCCAGTGGATGCCACTTAAATCCATTTTTCCAACGTCCTCCAACAATGGCTCGACAGATAAAAATCGGATACTCGCCTTAATTTTTCTTAGGTCATCAATTCTCGATAGCCCATATTTCCGATTTTCCACAGAAACGCCCAGCCAAACATTGTCAGGCACAACACGTTCACGAAACGTGAAATACTTAAGCATCCTGGATGATCGCTTGGTCAATATCTGATAAGTATGTTGCGGTGTACGTTTAATTACATCAAACACCTGATCCAAAAACTCGAAAGGAATATCGTTATGGAACAGGTCACTCATCGAGTTTACAAAATATACCGTCGGCTTTTGTCGCTGTAACGGCTGTATTAACCGCTCCGGCAGAATGCTGAGATTGAAACCATTTTCATAACCCCTTGCACCCATTGCCTTCAGGCGTTTTGCCATGACCTCGGCATAACAGTTCTTGCATCCGGGCGAAATCTTTGTGCAGCCCGTGGTCGGATTCCACGTCTGTTCTGTCCACTCAATAGTCGTTTTCTTTGTCACACTAGCCTCCTTATTGAAACGTAATCCCTATCAAGCTCTCTTCCTTGAATGTACCCTTGCGACGCTTTGGATCGCTGCTGCTGACCTGAATCATGCCTTTTCCTTCCAAGTCTTTGAGCATACTTTTCGGATTCGTAAATGGACTTTCATTCAACGCGTAATCGCGTAATTCTGGATACTTGGCCGTCCGGCCACGAAATTGTTCAAACAGTTGTGTGCTATATGCTGACGGTTCATCGAAGCGAAACATGGTTGATTGATTAAGGTGCGCATCGGAAAAACAATAATCGCCATTTTTTGCGATTGTCTTCATGGCTTCCTTCATTTTTTCCAGACCCAATGGGTGCTGACTCGCAAATACCAAATGGTAGTCGATGGTATTTTTTGCGGAGCGCATCTCGAAGGCAAAAACATAACGCACATTCGGCAAGTCACGCAATTTCTGTTTGTACAAATCCAGCACGCCTCGATACATCTCATGGGAAGGACGATGTTTAGCCAGTTCGGCCTTCCATGAGTCATCACCAAATACTTCGTTCAGTATGACCTCGTGATTAGCATCTTCCCCTGCATAAAATATCCTCCCAATGCCATCAGAATCCAAATTGATAAGAATTTCAGACGTTTTGCGGCTCAACAAATTTTTGACATCTGAAAATGGGACACCTTTCGCACCGAAAGGATCAATAAACGCAAACAATGGAGACGGGGGTAAAAACGGGTTAGGGGTTTGATTTCTCAGTGCAGACAACCCACCCACAAAAGACAAATTTAAAAAATGTGTTTGTATTTTCGGGTTGTCGGCGGACGTGACTAATTTATTTTTGAGACGGGTAAAATTATTTGAATCCTGTTCGATAAATACGCAATGAATTTTTCCCGCTTTCCAGCGCGACCCCAATCCCTGCAATGCATCGCTTGCCGCTGAAATGGCAGCAACGGGAGAACCCGTAGTCGAATTGGTGTATTCACCCGGCCCTGCAAAGCCATCAACATACCAAAGGTCGTGCCGAAATTTTGACCCAATAATTCCGAACCAACTTGATAAATAAGTCCGCAAGATTGAAATCTTTGCCAAGGTATGCGGCTTTGCTTCCCAAAGATCATTTTTCATTTTAGCGGACACTCAAACCTCCCTTCCGGTCATTTTACTAACCCTCTTTCCACATCGCGGTACGCATTGAGCGCCGCCACTTTAACCGGTTCGGCGACCAGCGGAAAGGTGGTGAGGATGTGGGCGAATTCGGCTTCGGTGAGGCCATAGAGGTGAGCGATCAGGCCGTCGAGTTCGGCGCGCAGGCGGGCGCGTTCGATGGGTTCCAAGGGCTGGTGGCGTTTGAGGCCAACTTCTTTGGCGAGATCGTCGAATTCTGGGGTAGTGCAGATCAGGCGGGCAGCACGGCTTACAAGGCCATTTGCTTTTTTATCGACACCAGACACTCTTGGTGCAGGCATTTGATAGAAGGCATACATCGAAATTGATGTTGTTACCCGATTTCTGACTATCGAATCGAATACGAAGCTATTCAGTATGGCAACTACAACAAGTTGATCCTTTGCCGAGAGTGGGGCATCGCGCCGCTCTATCATTAATTTGTGATTAGCAAAAACCTTTTTTGGCAAAATTGATGCGACAAGGCTTCGTTCATTTGTGTTTGAGGCAATTTCTCGAAACGCAACGCGGTAGTCGCTGTAATGAAATCCACTTAGCTTCTGTTCCTTAGAAAGTGACTTTCCTGCTTCACCCTCGTCAAGCCAATACTTCGGTTTGGAGTAACATGAATCGAACTGCCAAATCATCTTCCCTTCATACAACGGCAATCGCCCTTTCCCCGGCTCTGTCTTGAACATGTGGCTATCGTTGGTCATGTGAAACTCGTTGGTCAGCACAAGATTCCACGCGCCATCTATGTGCTCGCCCAACATTGGTAAGGTCAGCATCTTTTGTGCAATGAAGACATCCAGATCGCTCTTGAATTCCATCACAGAATGGGAGTCGGGCGAGAGTTTGCGGATTAAGCCCACGTCCAGCCACAGCGCGCCCTGATCAGGGAAGCGGTCAAGTTCTGCTACGTCATGACGCATAAAGGCGGCGGGGAAGCTAGTAGTGCCACCAGTTGGCGCGAGTAAATCATCCGGTGGCGCGCTAGCATTGCGTTCACCGGTTTCTTGCAAGCGCGGCATGGCAGTTTTCTCGAAGGTGAGTACGACGAATTTGAAGCGGCTGTCCACGCCCTCGAAAATTGCCTTGCGATTCTCGAAGCAGAACAATCCTTCGATGCAGCTGTGATTGAACAGCAGGTCGCGCAAGCCTTTGGCACCGAGATCAGTGTAAATACCACTCGGAATGACGATGCCGCAGTGCCCGCCAGGGCGCAGTAAATTAAAGCAGCGTTCGACAAATAGTTTGTAGAGGTTCAGATCGCTGCCGGTCTTCTTGCCGTTGATAACGGCAGACTGAAAGCTATATTCCGACGCAGCACGGAAGTAGGCGCTGATGTGCGGGAAGCGCGATTCGTAGTCCAGCCATGCGGCGCGCACGGCCTTGTTCTTGAGCAGTTCGTCCTGTTCTTTTTCAAACTCCTTGATGGTCATTTTATTTTTGGTCACCAACTCGGAATGCTCGGCAAAGAATTCCTTGGCTTGCGGCTTGAACACTTCCCACGGCGGGTTGGCGAGGATGATGTCGAAACCGCCTTGCTTCTGCATGATCTGGTCGAACATGTAGCCCCAGTGAAACGGGGTTTGCTCGTCGATATGTACACGCTCGACTTTGATCTTTTTCGGTTTACCCAATGCACTATTGACGGCATCCCAAGTGGCTTGTTCGTACTTCACGCCGAGCGATTCAAACTGGTCGCGCAACAGTTCGTTTAGCGTACCAGTTGCTTCGGTTAATTTGGTGTCTATCTTGTTGCGTAGGTATTGAAGATTGACATCACGCCCCATCAGGTCGGCGGTGTGGCGATAGGTTTCCAGATCACGGTTTTTTTCTTCCAGCAATTGACGGTAACTGGTTTTGAACAAATCGCCCTGTGAATTTATTTTATCAAATTCGTGTTCATCTACGCGCATCAACCCTACCAGTGAGTTACCGGGCAGGATGTTGAAATCAATGTTGGGCAAAGGTTCCAATTCTTCCACTTTACGCACTGAGGCGACCATAGTCAGGAAGAGGCGCAGCTTGGCAATTTCCGTGGCTTCCTGCATGATGTCCACGCCATAGAGATTATCAGTGACAATGCAGCGTTTGATGTAGTAGGCAACGCTGGGATGCTCCTGTTGAATGGTCTTCAACCAAAATTGCAGTGCATCACTGGCACCGAGTTCAGCGCGCCCCACCACGGCAGAATAAATATTGATAAGCACCTTGAGCGCGGCCACCAGAAACGCGCCGGAGCCTACTGCTGGATCAAGTACATTGATCGAGGGTAGTATTTTTTGCACCAACTTAAGTGCGGTTGGGTTATCCATCTTGGCGAGCATATCTGGCACGCTGGTGAAGCTGATTTCCTTCAAGTTCAGTTCGGGTACAGCCGGCGCGTTAACGTGTTCCAAAATTAATTTATGAATGCTGCGCTCGGCCAGATAATTGGTGATTTCCGGGCGGGTGTAATACGCGCCGAAGGCTTTCTGGTTGATGTATTTCTCGAAAATGTAGCCCAGCACGTCGGGGTTGATTTCGTCCGCCTCACCGCCGGGGGTGTCGTCCAGATTCCACGAGTAGGCCGCAAACAAATTGAATACACCCGCAAACGCGCTGTCGGGGATGTTGAGCGTAATGCCGAGGCGGGGTTGTTTGTTGTTGTCGAGTTCCAGCGGGTGGTGCAAAAATAACCCGCCGTTGAGATAGGGGATTTCGCCGGTGAGCGCTTGCACGGCAGGAGCACGATCTCCCTTGGGCTTGGCGAATGCCTCGAAAAACAGTGCGTTCAGGAACTCACCGAAAAACCTGTCCTGTCCGCGCGCCTGTGAAGCCGCGAATTGTTTGGGCAGGTAATCATAATCGGCATTATCCAAAAAGCCCTTTTTCTGCATGAACCAGACAAACATCAAGCGGTTGAGGATCACCGAGGCATACCAGCGGCGGTCGCGTTCGTCGTCTATGCCCTCGATTTCCGCGAGCAGATTGCCATGCTGTTCCTGATAGGCGGTGAAAAAACGCTTAGTGGTTTTCTCCATATCCAGCGCAGATTCCATGCGTCGCGCCACTTCCAGTACCGGGATGCGGCCAGTCTCGTCGAGTTCGGACAACTCGACCACCATCGCCTGCAATTTGGAAGCGAACAAATCCACGGGCTGGCCGCGAAAGTATTCGTGGCGGCGCGGTATATTTTTAGCCTTGCCGGTTTCGCCATCTTTAACGCGCTTGACCCAATACCACAGGCTTTGGCTGCGCTGTTCGGGATGATCCAGAAAAATCAATAAATTTTCGTGGTGCGCCTCCGAAATTTTTCGCCAGATCGCCATGCGTTGCGCTTCATCCGGCCAACCACCCTCGGCGGCAATTTCCAACACGGCGATGCCGGCAAGCTCTGCGACCATGCGGCTGCGATAAGGCAAATCTTTGACCTTCGCGCTGCGCCAGTCACGCTCGCCACGCGGCGGCTGATTCCAGCCCAGCACCTCGGTAAACAACGGGGTGAAAGCAAACGCGCTTAAATGTTTGTGGAAAAGCGGAAAATTGAAGGCGGACATAATTTTATTTTTTTGGAATCAACCCCATCGAACAAACGATGCGCGGCTCGCGCAAGGCTGCCGCTTCTTCGGTGTATGTGAGGCGGCTATCTTCGCGCAAGGATTTCATGGCTTCGCCTAATTCTTCATCGTTCACGCCTCCGCGCATCAAGCGGTTGAGTATATCGCTGGCACCATCCAATAGTGGATGTTGGTAAATATCGTCAAGCGCACGTTCGAGTTCTTCGTCGCGGAACAAAGTCGTCATTAGCGTATCGGCGTAGGCTTTCATGCGTTCATAACAACGGCGACGCGGACTGGAAGGGCGGCCTAGCCCGCCACCCACGGATTTATCTTGCGCGACGGCGAGGCGCAAACCTTCGGCGACGAGTTCGTGATGGTTGGCGGTGCGCGGCACGGCGGACGTGTCGGGGGGGCATTCGGCGGCGCGCAAAATGGTGAATTGGCTTTCGGTAACGGTGTTGCCCGCGCTGTCTATCCACGCGAGGTGGTCGTTGCCTTCGGGGGATTTGACATAGACGAGCACGCCTTGGCTGCTGGCGATGTTTTCAGTGGTGCTATTGATACTCCACTCCCCCTCATCCTGTCCTTCCCCCACGAGGGGGGAAGGGACACTTCTAACTGGGTTATGTGGGGGGCTTGATGCGCTGCGCTTTAAGTACGCCCGCTCTCCAACTCTCTCACGCTCGCGGGAGAGAGGATTAATTGGCGTGGAGGCAACCGGTTTTGCCGAATAGACCACCGGCGGCAAAGACTCGACGGCGCGGGCGAGTTCGGGGTTGTTATGCGTGGCTTCTTTCCACACTTGCCAGGCGTAGGAGGCCAAATCCACTTCGTCGTCAGCATCATCGAGTACGCCGGATTGCTCGGTATAGAGGTTACGAATCGCGCTCGCTTCTTCGTCTTCAAAAAAAGCTTCGTCGGTGCCGACGACTTCAGCATTTTCCCTAAGCCGCTGCTGTATGGTGGCACGTAAGCCGATGAGTTTTTCCACGCCGTCAGCGGGCATGAAGGAGTAACAAAAGATTTCTTCGGCTTGCTGGCCGATGCGATCCACGCGACCGGCGCGTTGGATGAGACGGATGATCGCCCAGGGCAAATCGAAGTTGACGACGATAGCGCAATCTTGCAGATTCTGGCCTTCGGACAGCACGTCGGTGGAAATCAATACGCGCAGTTCGTCTTGCTTGGTAATGTTTTTTTGGTTGGAGCGCGGCGAAAAGCGGCAGGCGATTTTATAGGGGTCGGTGGTTGCGCCGATAGCCACATCGAGTTGCTTGATGCCGGATTTTTCCAATTCGCGCGACAGGTAACGGGCGGTGTCGGCGAACTGCGTGAACACCAGCACTTTTTCTTTGGGGTGCTGCTTTGCCAGCAGGCGATTTAACTCGATGAGCTTTTGATCGCGGGCGACTTCCCATTCGCCGTAGCGCTGGTGCAACTGGGCGAGCACTTGGGTATCTTGCGCTAAATGATCGCGCAAATCTTTGTTGAACAAGCCGGGGCGTATCCACTTGAAACGTTTTTTATATTTGCCCGCGTATTGCTCATAAACCAACTTGGCTCTTGCCATACCTGTGGATGGGTTGTCTTGTAGTGTAGCTTCAGTAACTTCCGTTACCATGCCATCAAGCAAATCCTCTTGCTCACCTTCCAGACCTTCGGCATCCTCGTCTATGCGATCCGCGTCCAACAGCCCGGCATCCAACACCCCGATAGGCAAATCGAGATCGTGTTCGATGGCGTAGAGATAAATTTCATTACGCAGGATGTGCCGGTCTATGGACTGCAGAAATGAAAACCCGCTGGATTCGAGCCGCTTGAATAAATTGGTGCGACAAAACCCCATCAGGCGTTTGCCGGCGCGGCTCAAGTTTTCGACCAATTTTTTTTCGGCGGGCGTTGCAGTTTTCTCGGCCTTGGGTTCGATATAAGTGCCCATGCCATAGCGCGGCACGTGCAGCGCGTTGATCGCAGCAACCACTTTGCTCGAATAAAGCTGCGCGTAATGGTCGTTGGGGTCGGCATCGTTCACCACAAATTTAAGGGCGCGGGGCTTGCGTGTCGGGAAATAACGTTTTTCATTGTCGCGGGTGGTGAGATAGCGGCGACCCTTTGCGTCAGCCTCGGTGTAATGCTGGATGATAAAACTGCGGGTGCGGCGCACCATGTACAGGCGGATCAATTCGCGCCAATCGTCGAACTCCTCGCTTTTTTCCATCGCCACTATCGAATGGACTTTGCATTGATGCTTGCGCTCGAACTCCGCTTCGGTAATGTTATGGCGGCGCATGTGGTGTTCGGGGCGGATGCCGATGTTGGCTTTCTCGTCGATGAACAATCGCAATTGGCTGGAGAGATCGGTCTTGGTTTTGTTATAGGGCGTGGCGGTGAGCAAAATCACTTTGGCATCGCAGGAGCGGATGTAATCGGCAATCGCTTTGTAGCGGCGGCCTTCGCGGTTACGCAGATTGTGGCTTTCGTCTATCAATACCAGGCGGTAGCGTTTGAGATCAGGCAGATCTTTAGTCACCATCGAAATCGGCATAACTTCGCCGCGCAAACCATATTCGGTGCGATAGTTTTTCCACATGGATTCGAGATTTTTAGGGCAGATGATGAGCGTCTCGTAGCCCAGATCATCTTCAAACATCCGCGCCAGCGCGGTCGCCATGATGGTTTTGCCCAGCCCCACGACATCGCCTATCATCACCCCGCCACGGCGGTGCAAATGCCGCGCAGCGATTTTGACCGCGCTTTTTTGGAACTCAAAAAGTGCTTCTTCAAAACGCACCGGCAAACGGAATTGGCTCAAGCCCGCACGCGCCTCGGTGCTTAAATGGAATGCTATATTCAGATAAATGTGGTGCGGCGGAATCGGTGTTTCCCGCGCCCAACTGGTCTCGATAATTTCGGCAAGCTCTAGCGAAATATCGAGACTCCAGCGATGCCCCCAACGCTCGTCAAACCACTTGGCGAGCTTTGCAGTTGCGTCGTGTTCGAGCACTTCCACGTTGAGCTCACCTTGCTTGGAAAGGCCGCTCAAGGTGAGGTTGCTGCTGCCGACAAAGCCCGTGATAGGGTTGTTGATGTCGTCCCGGAACAGCAAATAGAGCTTGGCGTGGAGTGGATGCGGTAGAAACAGTTTGACTACTACTTGGCCTGCACGTAATTGCGTGGCGAAACGCCGCAATCCCGCTTCATCGCTACCCGTGGGTATGCCCAGCGTGATTTGCTCGCGTAGGTGCGCCGCAAATTGATTTTTTAAGCGCGTCGCGGTGGCGTTGTCTAAACCCTGCTCTGTATCCACAGCTTGATACAGGGCGCGCACCTCGTCATGCGGTGGACGTTGCATCCCCACCAGCACGCGACACACTTGACCACTTTCTGGCTGCCATTGTGCGATCAGATCATCAATGCTTTGCCAGCCGCGAAGGTTGAGATAGCCCACGCAAAAATCGGCTTTGCTAGACACGGTCAGCGTTTTGCGTAAGGCTTCGAGCAACTTGTTATCTATGTTGTCAAATATACGTGGCATGGGTAGATTTTTTATTATGGAATAAACGTGCTAGGAATTTTCATCCCACAACTCCGGTGTGCCGGCATTGTGTGGCCGGGTTAAACCAAAATGCCTGTATGCGTTGGCGGTCGCCATTCTGCCGCGCGTGGTGCGCTGCAAATAGCCTTGTTGAATGAGGTACGGTTCCAGCACATCTTCGATGGTGTCACGCTCTTCGCTGATGGCGGAAGCCAGGTTGTCCACCCCCACCGGGCCGCCCATAAATTTTTCGATCACGGTCAACAATAATTTTCTGTCCATCACATCCAAACCCATCGCGTCCACATCCAGCATGGTCAGCGCGGCATCGGCCACTTCTTTACTGACCTTACCCTGCGCTTTTACTTCGGCGTAATCGCGCACGCGGCGCAGCAACCGATTGGCAATGCGCGGCGTACCGCGTGATCGACAGGCAATTTCCAGCGCGCCCGCATCCGTCATTTGCATGTCAAGCAAGCCCGCCGAACGCGCCACAATTTTGGTTAATTCAGCCGTGGTATAAAACTCCAGCCGCGACACGATGCCGAAGCGATCGCGCAGCGGATTGGTCAACATACCCGCACGGGTGGTCGCGCCGATGAGTGTGAAAGGCGGTAAATCAAGCTTCACCGATCGCGCCGCAGGGCCTTCACCGATCATGATATCAAGCTGAAAATCTTCCAGCGCGGGATAAAGAATTTCTTCCACCACAGGCGACAAACGATGAATTTCATCAATGAATAAAACATCATTGGGCTCCAGATTGGTCAGTAGCGCGGCCAAATCGCCCGCACGCTCCAACACCGGGCCGGAAGTATGGCGCAGACTCACCCCCATCTCGCGCGCAATAATGTGCGCTAAAGTGGTCTTGCCTAATCCCGGCGGACCAAATAATAAAACATGATCCAGTGACTCTTTGCGATTACGCGCCGCCTCTATGAAGATACTCAACTGCTCCCGAATTTTTTCCTGACCGACATATTCGTCCAGATGCTTGGGGCGCAAAGCACGCTCCTGCGCTTCTTCCTGCGGGGAAACAGTCTTCGCAGAGATGATGCGGGCAGTGCTTAAATCATCGTGTTGAATCATGTTTATTGGGATGGTTTAAGTGATTTTATGCTTTAGACAAAAACTTCAACGCCTGCCGGATACCATCCGAAACGTTGCTGTCTTTAGGTAATTGTTTGGCTGCCCAGTCCGCTTCTTTTTCACTGTAACCCAATGCCAGCAATGCATTAATAATGTCGCTGCTGAAAGAAATAGGCGGTGCATATTGCACGGCACTCGCGCCACTCACCACAAACTTGCCCTGCAATTCCAGCAGCAACCGCTCGGCCGTTTTTTTACCCACACCCGGAATTTTGGTGAGGCGACCAACTTCTTTATTCACTACCGCAATGGCCAGATCATTCAGGCTTAAACCGGACAAAACTGATAACGCCATTTTCGGGCCGACTCCGCTGATTTTGAGCAACTGGCGAAACGCCACGCGCTCATCATCGGTCAAAAATCCATAGAGTAATTGCGCATCTTCACGCACGACAAATTGTGTGTGCAGCACAACTTTTTCGTGCAGCGCGGGCAGATTATAAAACGTGCTCATCGGCACGCTCACTTCGTAACCCACACCCTGCACATCCAGCAAAATCTGCGGTGGATT